>CAYGPA010000333.1:0-6463 GCA_964351535.1 uncultured Planctomycetaceae bacterium | reverse complement strand
AGCAGGCCGTCGACGTCAAGCCGGCCGACCGCGAGCGCTCGATGTCCGGCGACGAACCGCGCCCGACGCGCAACCGTCCGCTGCCGAAGCGACGCGCCCCGGAAGGGGCCCCGGCCGCAGCCCCGCCGGCCGACGCTCCTCCGACCGCGGAGAAGGTCGCCGTCGACGCCGTCAAGGAGAGCGCGCCCTCCACGCCGAGATCGGCTCCCGCGGATTCCGCCGGCGGCGAAGCCCCCAGCGCCTAGCCCGAACGATTCATGAGCACGCAGCCGAAACGACACAACCGGCTGGCTTCGCCAGCCTCTCGGCCCCTGCCGGCACTTTGCGAACACCGGCTTCCTCGCCGACCTTTAGAGGTCGCCTGCGGGGCCGGCGCCCGCAAGGCACCAGCAGACACCGAGTTGAGCCGTTTCGATCTACGCGTCATGAATAGTCCGGGCTAGCCCGGCCGGTCGAGACGCCCTCCGGCGCACGGCCGGAGGGGCAGGCAACCGTAACCACGGGGCCCCGTCGGGGCCCCGAACCGTAAGGCGCGGACGTCGTTCGCGCGCAACCGATCACGCGGCCCTCCCGGCCCCGGGCTCGAGCCCCCGCCGGCGCCGCTGGACCCCAGCCGACCCAGAGAATCGAGATGACGATCACCGCCAAGATGGTGCAGGAGCTCCGCTCGCGCAGCGGGGCCGGACTGATGGAATGCAAGAAGGCCCTCTCCGCGACCGAGGGAGACATCGAGGCGGCCTTCGACCACCTCCGCAAGTCCGGTCTGAAGACCGCCGAGAAGAAGGCCGGCCGCAGCATGGGTGAGGGCCTCGTGACGGCCACCATCGCACCCGACGGCAAGTCCGGCAGCATCGTCGCGCTGACCTGCGAGACCGACTTCGTCGCGCGCACCGACGACTTTCAGGCCATGGTCCGCAAGATCGCCGAGCACGTTCTGGCCCAGGCGCCGAAGAGCGCCGAGGAACTCCTGGGACAGACGATCGCGGGCGCTTCGGAGTCCATCGAACTCTCGCTGAAGGGCATGACCGGCAAGCTCGGCGAGAACATGGCCATCGGCGACTTCGCGCGCGCCGAGGGCGAGCGCGTGGGCGCCTACGTGCACCACGACAACAAGAAGGGCGTGCTGATCGCGCTCTCGGGCAAGGTGGAGGGCGACGCCGACGCGTTCCTGAAGAGCCTCGGGATGCACGTGGTCGCGATGCGGCCGACCTACCTGCACCGCGACGAGGTGCCGGCCGACGTGCTCGACCGCGAGAAGGACATCTACCGCGCCGAGGTCGAGGGCAAGCCCGAGAACATCCAGGAGAAGATCCTGAGCGGCAAGCTCGAGAAGTACTACGCCGACGTCTGCCTACTGGACCAGGCCTGGGTCCTCGACGACTCCCAGAGCGTGGCGAAGGCGCTGGCGGGCACCCTCGGTGCCGACTGCAAGATCACGAGCTTCCACCGCTTCCAGGTCGGGGGGTGACGGGCACGCGGGCGGGGATGACTCGTTGACGCGGGCGGGGCTGACTCGCCCGCGCCGACGGGGGCACGCCGCCCCGCGGGCTTGCAGGAAGCCCCGCCGATCCCCACACTGCGCGCCCCTCGCCACCGCGCGCCACCCTCGCCTTCACCGGCGGGCCGCGCCGGCCTCCGAGGGAACGTCGCATGGCCTACCAGCGGGTACTCCTGAAGCTCTCCGGCGAAGCCCTCGGAGATCCCACCACCGGGCACGGCATCGACCCCGATGCGGTCAACCGGATCGCAGCGCAGATCGTGCAGGCCACGCGCCTGGGCGTGGAGATGGCCGTGGTCGTCGGCGGCGGCAACATCCTGCGCGGTGCCGAGTTCAGCCGCCTGGGCGCCCACCGCGCCAGCGCCGACTACATGGGCATGCTGGGCACGGTGATCAACGCGCTCGCGCTCTCGGACGCGGTCGAGCAGCTCGGCGTGCAGGCGCGGGTGCTCTCGGCCATCGAGATCCGGCAGGTCGCGGAGCCCTTCGTGCGCCGTCGGGCCATCTCGCACCTCGACCGCGGGCGCGTGGTGATCCTCGCCGGCGGAACGGGGAACCCGTTCGTGACCACGGACACGGCCGCGGCGCTGCGCGCGCGCGAGCTGAACTGCGAGGTCGTGCTGAAGGCCACCAAGGTCGACGGCGTGTACACCGCCGACCCGAAGAAGGACCCGAACGCCGAGCGGCTCGCGACGCTGACCTACCGCGACTTCCTCGAGCAGGAGCTCAGCGTGATGGACGTCACCGCGATCTCGATGTGCAAGGAGATCGGACTCGCGGTGATCGTCTTCGACCTCTTCGAGGAGGGGAACATCGAACGGGCGATCCGCGGCGAGGCCGTCGGTACACGGATCGCGGAAGCAACCAGGAGCACATCATGACGTACGAGGCTGTTCTGGCCGAGGCGAAGGACACTCTGGAGAAGTCGCTCCAGCACCTGCACAGCATGCTGCGGACCGTCCGCACCTCGCGGGCGTCCTCGGCGCTGGTCGACAACATTCGCGTGGACTACTACGGGACGCTGACTCCCCTGAACCAGCTGTCGGCCATCTCCATCCCCGAGCCGCGCCAGGTCGTCATCAAGCCCTTCGACGCCTCCGTCCTGAAGGAGATCGAGAAGGCGATCATGAAGTCGGACCTCGGCATCACGCCGCAGAACGATGGCAAGGTCCTGCGCCTCCAGATGCCGCCGCTGTCGGGCGAGCAGCGCAAGAAGTACGCCGCCAAGGTCAAGGAGATGGGCGAGGAGGGCCGCATCGCCATGCGCAACGGCCGCCGGGAGTTCAACAAGCGGGCCGACGCCATGGCCAAGGCCGGCGAGCTGACCGAGGACGACAACCGCAAGCTCCACGAGGAGATCCAGAAGCTCCTGAAGGACTACGAGCAGAAGGTGGACGACGTCCTGGACAAGAAGGTGGCCGAGATCATGGAGATCTAGCGGTCTCCGCTATATTCTCTCCGGCTCCGGAGGGGAGGCCCCGCGCCGTCCCTCCAGTGACAAATCGGGCGCGTAGCTCAGTTGGTAGAGCAACTGGCTTTTAACCAGTAGGTCCCAGGTTCGATCCCTGGCGCGCTCACCAGTCCACCGGCCGCTTCCCGGACGCGATTCGAGCGGCCGGTTCCTCGAGGCGCGACCCGGGCGGCCGGTTCTCGCAGGCGCGACCCGAGCGGCCGAGCTCGCAGCCGTCAGCGCGGCACGGCGCCGAGGCCCGGGACCTCGTCGGCCGGCGCGAGTCCGCCCAGCGCGCGGTAGTTGCGCGCCCAGTACCCCGCGCGCGTGACGCCCGCGAAGCCCGCGATGCAGAGCGCCAGCGGCCACAGGCACATCATCGCGAGGACCAGCGCCAGCAGGAACGTGGTCAGCGTCAGCGCGAAGTCGACGAGCGTCGCGCGTCCCGCGGCCCACGGGTCGTTGCGCACCAGGCGCCAGGCGTGCGTCAGCGCGGAGGCGGCCCCGCGTCGGTTCTGCACGAGGCTGTGCAGCGCGAGCTGGTACAGCACGCTGAGCAGCAGGCCGTAGCAGGCCAGCAGCCCGACGAGCGGGCCCGCGAGGATGAACCCCGGCATGTGCAGGAAGTCGACCAGCCCGACCTGCGAGAGCAGCGCGAGGGGCCCGAGCAGGAACAGGATCGCGCCGGCCCAGAGGATCAGGAGACCGATCCAGAGTCCGGCCGCCGAGAACGTGAGCCCCTTGCCCGCCTGCCACGCGTCGCGCAGGCGCGGACACCGGCGGGTCCCGGAGGTGCGCCGCCACGTCTCCGGCGGGCTGAGGTGCGCGAGGCCCGTCACGAGCCGGAAGCCGAACAGCAGCAGCACGATCAGGAGACCGCCGAGCCCCAGGGCCGACTCCGCGATCTCGTTCCCCTGCGAGAACACCGCGCCCCGCAGGCCCGTGATCAGCGACTCCCCGCCCTCCCCGACCTTCAGTCCGAGGCCCGGATAGAAGAGCCCCGCGATCCACAGGAGCCCCGGGGCGCCCGCCTGGCGCGCCGACGCCGCCAGGGCGTCGACGGCATCGGAGAGCCTCCAGGGCTCGTTCGAACTTCCCAGCAGGCGCGACATGGTCCCTGCCTTTCGCGGGCGGCGGCGCTTCCTTTCCCCGTTGCCCGATTTCCGGGGCTCCCGGGAGCGCCCGAGAGCAATCGGGGGCAGGGAGGAGCCTCAGGCCCCCTGCAGGCGTCCCTCCAGAGCTTCCACGGACTTCGGAATCGCCGCCGTCAGCACCTCCGGGTCGCCCGCGGTCACGACCACGTCGTCCTCGATGCGGATCCCGATCCCGCGCCAGCGCGCGTCGACGGCCGTGTCGTCGGGGGCCACGTAGATGCCCGGCTCGATCGTCAGGACCATGCCCGGCTCGAGCCGCCGCGGCGCGCCGTCGACCGCCGTCGCGCCGCAGTCGTGCACGTCGAGGCCGAGCCAGTGGCTGGTGCGGTGGGGGCACAGGCGTCCCGGCTTCTGCCCCTCCTTCACGAGGCCGAGCTCCACGAGCCCCGCGGCGATCGTGGCCATGGCGGCGTCGTGCGGATCGTCGAAGGCGGCACCGGGTCGGACGGTGGCGATGGCGAGCTCCTGCGCGCGCAGGCACAGGTCGTACAGGGCGCGCTGCTCGTCGGAGAACGCGCCGTCGACGGGGAACGTGCGCGTCACGTCGCAGGCGTAGTTCTCGAACTCCGCGCCGGCGTCGATCAGCAGCAGGTCGCCCGCGCGCAGCGGGGCGGAGTTCTCGACGTAGTGCAGCACGCAGGCGTTGGCGCCGCCCGCGACGATCGGAGTGTACGCGGCGCCCGTGCCGCCCAGGCGCCGGAACGTGTACTCGAGCAGGGCGTCGATCTCGCGCTCGTTCACGCCCGGTCGCGTCGCCTCCAGGGCCGCCGCGTGCGCCTCGGCCGTGATCGCGGCCGCGCGCCGCATGCGCTCGAGCTCGCCCTCGTCCTTCACGAGCCGCAGCTCGTGCAGGAGCGGCCCGGGGTCGAGCAGCTCGCGCGGCACGCGCCGCCCGGCGCGCGCGCGTGCGTCCAGGTCGCGCACGACCGCGAGCACCTGCCGATCGCGCGTCTCGTCGCGACCGAGGTCGACCATGAGGCGCTCGTAGTCGATCAGCAGCTCGCCCAGCCGGTCGAGGAGCGTCTCGATGGGGTGCGCCGCGTCGACGCCCAGCACCTCGGGCGCCGCGTCCACGCCGAGCCGGCGGCCGGCCCAGAGCTCCTCGTGCGCATCGCGCTCGCGCAGGAAGAGGTGCGTCTCCGGCTCGTCGCCGGCGTCGCTGCCCGGCAGCAGGAGCAGCGCGGCCTCGGGCTCGTCGAGGCCCGTCAGGTACCAGAAGTCGCTGTTCTGGCGGTAGCGGTACTCCGCGTCGTGGTTGCGGATCTGCGGCCGCGCGGCGAAGCACAGCGCCGCGGCTCCCTCGGCCCGCAGCAGCTGCAGCAACTGCTCGCGGTGCCCCGCGAAGAACTCCCGGTCGACCATCGCCCCAGGCTAGCCCGGAGTATTCATGACGCGTAGATCGAAACGGCTCAACTCGGCTCCTGCGGGTGCTTTGCGAGCGCCGGCTCCGCGGCAGGCCGCTGGATGGATCAGCGAAGACGCCGGGCAGGTCGTCAGGACGCGGTTGCTCGCGAAGTGCCGGCGGGTGTCGAGAGGCGAGCGCGGGCTGCCGGTCGGGTCGCTTCGGCTACGTGCTCACGAATCCTTCGGGGCAGCCGGCAGCGCTCACCAGGTCGTGCCTGGAATCAGCGCGGGCCGTCCGGCGCGTCCGCGGCGGAGTCGGGCGGGCGCAGCACGTAGCGCTCCGTCGCGGAGAGGATCGCGTTCAGCTCGCGGCTCCACGTCTCGGGCTCGAGGCGGATGCGCAGACCCGCGAAGGGCTCCGGAGCGGCGGCGGGGTCGACCTGGAAGACCTCGACGCGGGCCTGGAGCAGCTTCGCCAGGGCCTCGTCGAGCCCTTCGAGGTGGCTCCGGACCGGAGCGGCGAGCGCGGCGAGCTCGAGCCGCAGGCCGTCGCGCGCGAGGCTCGCCGGGCGCTCGACCGGCAGCTCGCTGGTCCACGGGGCCATGCGCGGCGCGAAGCGTCCGAACACGACGTGCGGCTCGTCGCCGGGCGCGAGCTCGAGCGCGTACGGTCCGTGGACGTCGTCCTGACGGAACCAGTCCACGTACGCGATGCGGATCACGTGCTCGTCGGCTTCGGGGCGGCCGACCTTCAGCCGCAGGGCCTCGCCGCCCGCGTGCGCGAACTCGACCTGCACGCCGTCGGTGTCGACCGAGACTTGCATGTCGACGCGGCCCGCACCGACCGCGAGCCCGGCGACCTCCATCGTGCTGCGCCCCCAGGGGTCGGCCTCGTTGCGCGGCGGCAGCGCCGGAAGAAGGAGCGCGCCGTCGGGCAGCGGCCCGGCGTCCTGCGTGCCCGGCAGGAACAGCGGGGCGAGGCCCGCGAGGACCTCCGGCCGCGCCAGGCAGGCCGCG
>CAYGPA010000332.1:0-6499 GCA_964351535.1 uncultured Planctomycetaceae bacterium | reverse complement strand
GACGAGCCCGGCCTGCGCTGGAACTGGGACGCGCCGCTGATCATCAGCCCGCACTCCCCGACGCGGCTCTACTACGCCGCCAACGTGCTGTTCCGCTCCGAGGACCGCGGCGATTCGTGGCAGCGCATCAGCGGCGAGCTGTCGCGCGACCTCGACCGCAACCAGCTCGAGGTCATGGGCCGCGTGTGGGGCGTCGACACGGTCGCGAAGAACCGCTCGACGTCGTACTACGGCAACGCGGTCGCGCTGACCGAGTCGCCGCTCGTCGAGGGCCTGCTGTACGTCGGCACCGACGACGGCCGCGTGCACGTGACCGAGGACGGCGGCGCGAACTGGCGCTCGATCGACTCGTTCGACGGCGTGGCCGAGCTCGCCTACGTCAGCGACCTCGAGACCTCGCCCAACGACCCCGACACGGTCTACGCGACCTTCTCCGACCACAAGCACGGCGTGTTCGACCCGTACGTGTTCGCGAGCACCGACCGCGGCCGCACGTGGACGCCGATCGCGTCCGACCTGCCGGAGAACCACGTCGTCTGGGCCATCGTCGAGGACCACGTGCGCCCGGGGCTGCTCTTCGTCGGCACCGAGTTCGGCGTGTTCACGAGCCTCGACGCCGGCGCGAGCTGGCTGAAGCTGAAGGGCGGCCTGCCGACCATCGGCGTGCGCGACGTGGAGATCCAGCGCCGCGAGAGCGACCTCGTGATCGCGACCTTCGGGCGCGGCTTCTACGTGCTGGACGACTTCGCGCCGCTGCGCGAGGCCGGCGCGGAGCTCTTCGAGCGCGACGCGCATCTCTTCGCCGCGCGCGACGCCTGGCAGTACGTCGAGGGCAGCCGCCTGCGCGGGCGCAGCGGCCGCGGCTCCCAGGGCAGCTCCTACTACACCGCGCCGAACCCGCCGTACGGGGCCGTGCTGACCTACCACCTGAAGGAGAAGCTGCGCTCGCGCGCGGAGACCCGTCAGGAAGCCGAGAAGAAGCTCGCGAAGGAAGGCGCCGACACGCCGTATCCCTCGTGGGACGAGCTGCGCGCCGAGGACCTCGAGCCGGAGCCGCGCGTCGTCCTGACGATCCGCGACATGGACGGCAACCTCGTGAACACCGTCGAGGCCTCGCGCGAGGCCGGGCTGCACCGCGTGGCCTGGAACCTGCGCTACCCCGCGCGCACGCCGGTCGAGCTCTCCTCCGGAGCGGAGCTCGCGCCGTGGGAGGAGGAGGACGTCGGTCCGCTGGTCGCGCCCGGCGAGTACGTGGCCACGCTCGACGCCTACGTCGACGACGAGCTGCGCAACCTCTCCGGCCCGGTTGCGTTCACCGTCAAGGCGCTGGACCTCGCCGGTCACGCCGCGCCCGACCGCGCGGCGGTCCTGGCCTTCCAGGACAAGCTCGCCGACCTCGAGCGCGCCGCGCGCGGAGCGGCGCGCGTGCTGGGCGAGGCCGAGGATCGCATCGAGCACCTGAAGCGCGCCGCGCTCTCGACGCCCGGCGCCGACCCGGCGTGGCTCGCGGAGGCGCGCCGCATCGAGCTCGGCCTGTCCGAGCTGCGCACGCGCCTCACGGGCGACGACACGGTGTCCAGCCGGGCCGAGCCGACGCCGCCCAGCATCCTCGGTCGCATCGGCCGCATCACGGGCAACCAGTGGCGCACCACGGCCGCGCCGACGCAGACGGAGCTCGACGGGTACCGCATCGCGGCCGAGTCCTTCCGCACCGTGCTCGACGACCTGCGCGGCGTGGTCGAGGGCGAGCTCTCGTTCTTCGAGGAGACGCTCGAGGCCGCGGGCGCGCCGTGGACGCCGAGCCGACTGCCGCGCTGGAAGATGGAGTAGCGTGCTCGTCCTCCAGGTCGCGCTTCTCGCCTCGATCGCGGCCGTGGCCCGGTCCCCGCAGCTCGCGGGGAGCGAGCTGGAGGACGGAGCCGTCGCGGGCGCGGGTCGCTGGACGACCTTCGGGGCGTGCGCGGCGCGCACGCGTGCGACGCTCACGCCGATCGTGCGCGGAGACCTGGAAGAGGCCTGGCGCTACGAGCCGCGGGACGCGGGCGGCGAGCTCGAGGGCGAGCCGCTCGTGTGGGGCGGGCGCGTGGTCGTCGCGGAGCGCGCGGACGCGCGCCTGCGCCGGCTGACGGCCCTCGACCTGCTGGCGGGGCCCGAAGCGACGCGCGACGCGGACTCCGCGGGTCGCGCGCAGCGCACGTTCCGCACGGAGCTGCCGCTCGAGGCGAACCTCTGGGGCGAGGTCGTGCTCGTGCGCTCCGCCCCGCGCGAGCTGACCGCGCTGCGCGTCGGAGCCGCGGGCCTCGAGACGACCTGGAGCCTCGCGACCCCGGGCGAGCTGGGTCCGCCGCTGCTCTTCCGCAACGAGGTCTACGCCTGCGCCGGCGGCCGCCTCTTCCGCCGCGAGCTGGGCGTCGACGCGCCGGCCTGGAGCACTTCCGGCGGGTTCCGCGGACGCCTCGCGCTGCGCGGCGACGTCCTGTTCGCGCTCGACTACGACACGGCCGGCAACGTCGCGCTGGCGCGCCTCGACCGCCGCACGGGTCGGCTGCTGTCGCGCTCGCCGGTCGGACACCACGGCGGGCGCCGGCCGGGGAAGGCGTCGACGGGCTTCGCGGCGGTGATGGACTCCGAGGTGTTGCTGTACCCGGACTTCCCGCTCGTGCTGTCCGGCTTGCGCACTCCGAGCCTCGGACTCTCGCGACCGCCGTCCGACGGACGCGCGCTCTCGATCGCGTCGTCCTCGCTGCGCCACCGCGTGCCCGCCGCGCGCTGGGGGTCGGCCTGGCTCGCGCTCTATCAGCATCCCGACCGCGGTGCGGCGTGGATTCGATCCGACGTCGCCGGGCTGCGCGGCGAGAGGGAGGGCGACGGGGAGGGCGTGGCCGTGCTCGCACAGGCGGACGCGCACGGCGAGCTCTGCGGGCGCGACACGCCGCCCGCGGTGGCCCTCGACGCGGGGCTGCTGGGCGGAACGGCCTTCGAGCTGGACGGTTTCGAGGTGCTGTGGAGCGCTCCCGGAGCGGAGTCCGCCGCGCTGATCCCCGCGCGCGGCGCGGTCCTCGCGTCCACGCCGCGGGCGCTGGTCGCGTGGCGTGCGGTGGACGCCGCGGACGACGTGCCGCTCGCGAGCGCGGCTCCCGGGGCGCACGGGCTCGCGCGCGGCGCCACGCTGGTCCTGCGCGACGGCTCCGTGCGGACGGCGGACGTTCGCCTCGAGGCGGGCGCCGTCCACGAGGTCGGACCCGCGCCCGCGGAGCTCGCGCTCGCGGAGCTCGCGATCGACCGCGTCGCGCTCGTACGCGGGGCGGACGGCGCCCTGCTCCACGCGGGCGGAGAGCGCGCGCTGCTCGCGGCCTGCGAGGTCCTCGTCGAGCGCGAGCTCGCCCTGCGCTACGCACGCCTGGCCCACGCGGCACGCGCCTGCGGAGACGCGGACCTGGTGCGCCGCCTGGCGCGCGAGGCGCTCGAGCACGGCGCCGACGGCCCCGCGCTGGACGACGTGGCGCGGGCGCTGCGCGCGCCGTCCACCGAGCTCGACCCCGCGGCGATCGAGGCGGCCCTCGCGGGCGAGCGCCGCGCCAGCGAGGCGGCCGCGGCGATTCCCTGGAGCCTGTTCGAGCACTTGCCGAGCACGGCCGGCGTCGAGCTGCGCTACGAGCTCCTGCGGAGCGTGCTGCGCACCGTGCCGGCGCACGCGGGCGCCGTCCAGCAGGTGCGCGCAGCGCTGCCGTGGGACGTCGCTCCCGACGAGCACGTCGACGCGCTCGACTGGATCGACTTCCTCGAGACGGCCGCGCGGCACCCGGTGACGCGCGTGGTGCCGGCGGCCCGCGAGCAGGGTCGGCGCAGCTTCGCGCAGCGCGAGCTGGCCCGGGCGCGCGCCGCGTGGCGCGCGGACCTCTCGGCCTTCGAGAGCGAGCACCTCGTGCTGATCACGCCGCTGGCGCGGCCCGGGGGGATCGCGCGCTGCCTCGCGACCGGCGAGCTCGTGTGTCGCGCGCTCGAGGAGTTCTTCGAGGAGGCGCCCGCGAAAGAGCGCCACGCGCGCCGCGCCGAGCGCCTCGTCGTGCACCTCTACGACTCCGACGCCGAGTATCTGGCGGGAGGGACGGGCGGCGGCGCCGAGGCGAGCGCCGGGCTCGCCTGGTCGGCGGGACACTACGACCCCGAGGACGACCTCTCGCGCGTGTTGCTGCCGGACGAGGAGGACGCGTGGGACGCCGTGCTGCGCACCGTCGCGCACGAGCTCGCGCACCACTGGATGCAGCGCCTGTGCCCGCTCGTCTCCGACGCGGAGGTCCGGGGGCAGAGCTCGGACGCGCCCGGGTACTGGGTCGTCGAGGGCTTCGCCGCGCTGTTCGAGGAGCAGGGCTTCGACCTCGAGACCGGCTCCCGGCGCGGCTTCGACCCGCGGGGTTCGCGGCTGGACGTGCTGGTCCACGCGGATCCGGACGAGCTCCTGCCGTGGGAGGAAGTCCTGGCGTGGAGCCAGCGGGACTTCCTCGCGCTGGAGTCGCAGGGGTTCGTGACCGTGCCCTCGACGTGGACCCTGGGGCGCCGGCGCCGCCTCGACGCGCGGAGGCTCTTCTACGATCAGGCGGCGGGGGTCGCGCGGCACCTGTTCCACTCGGGTGAACCCGGGCGCGAGGCCCTCGGGCGGTACCTGGCGGACTACTACTCCGGACGCCGTCGCGGGCTGGACGTCCGTCGCGCTCTCGGGGCGGCGCCGGCCGAGCTCGGCGCTCTCGCGGTGCAGCGGGCTCGCGAGATCCAGGGGTGGTGATTCGGGCCGCGGCCTTTCGTAGGCTGCCGCGCGCCATGGACATCGACTTCGAGCCCGTGCGTCGCCGCCTGCCCGAGCCGCTGCGTCGCCTCGCCCGCCGGCGGGCGCTCCGCGGCGACCTGGGATCTCTGCCCGCCGTCGTCGGCCTCCTCGTCGCGTGCGCCGGTTGCGGCTCTCCCAATCCGTACCGGGGCGTGGACGAGCCGCTCTACCGCGGTCGGCCGGCGGCCTTCTGGATCGAGGAGCTGCGCTACGACCTGCCGCGGGGCTACGACACCGAGGTCGTGCCGGCGATCGCGCACCTGGCCGCGGTCGACGAGACGGCGCGCTACGTGCTCGGGGATCTCCTGGTCGACCGCGACGGCGACGTGCGGCGGCGGGCGTTCGCCGCGCTCGCCGACGTCGACCCGGAGTTCGTGCGGCAGTACGAGAACGTGCTGCTCGCGGGCCTGCACGACGCGGAGCCCGCGACGGCCGCGCAGGCGCTGCAGAGCCTCGTCGTCCTCCACGCGCGCGGGGTCGAGCTCGTCGGCCTGCGCCCGGCGATCCAGTCCCTCGCGCGCCGCACGGACCTCGAGTGGGCGCCCGCGCTGGACCAGGCCGCGCGGCATCTCGTCGGCCCCGACGCGGTCGGCGGCGGAGAGCCCGAGCTGGGGCTCACGATCGCGGAGACCACGCTGCGCCTCGCCGCGCGCCAGGACCCCGCCTACCTCGACACGCTGGCCTGGGCGCACTACCGCGCCGGTGACACCGAACGCGCTGTCAGCCTCGCACGGCAGGCGCTGGGAGAGGCCGCGAACCTGCCCGCCAAGCAGCGCGCGCGCTTCGACGCGTCGCTCGCCCGCTTCACCGGCGAGTAGGCGCGATCAGGTGCCGCCGTCGGCGCCACCCGGCGGCACCTGGCCCAGCAGATCCAGGCTGCAGCTCGGACACATGCCGTGCGTCACCTCGACGGAGTGCAGGACGTACTCGTCCAGCGGCTGCCAGGACTCCTGGCCCTCGTCGCCCACGCGCACGCTGCGGCACCAGGCGCACATCGGGAGCATCTTCTGCAGCGCGAGGAGATCCGTCTGCGCGCGCCGCAGCTTCAGCTGGGCGACGACGGAGTCCCGGACGATCCCGAGCGCCTCCAGCTGGTGGTCGGCGAGCTGCCGCGGTTTGCGGTCGATGACGCAGAGCGATCCCAGGCGGACTCCGCTGTCCACCTCGAGCGGCGCGCCGGCGTAGAAGCGGATGTGCGGATCGCCGAGGACGAGCGGGTTCTCCGCGAAGCGCTCGTCCTGGCTGGCGTCGCCCACGATCAGGAACTCCGGGCCGGTGATCGTGTGCGCGCAGAACGCGTGCTCGCGCGGAGTCTGCTCCGCGGCGAGCCCCTGGCGCGACTTGAACCACTGGCGGTCCGCGTCGACGAAGCTGATCAGGCTGACCGGAGCGTCGCAGATCGTGGCGGCGAGGCGAGTGAGGTCGTCGAACGCCTTCTCGCTCGCCGTGTCGAGGACTCGATAGAACTGCAGGGCGCGCAATCGGCGCGCTTCCTCGGAAGACTTGTCGGGGGACACGGGGCGATCTCCTCGGGGGTGGAGTCGGACGGCGGGCCCAAGCCTAGCAAGAACCGGCGAACGGATCGCGGCCACCGCCGTGCCTCCACCGCCGCCGGCCGTGGGTGTCAACCGAGCGTGGCCAGAGCCTGCCGCAGGGAGCCGCCGCAGGCCTTCA
>CAYGPA010000331.1:0-6504 GCA_964351535.1 uncultured Planctomycetaceae bacterium | reverse complement strand
CCTCTGCTACGACGGCGTGACCAACGCCGACGTCCTCAGCATGATCGCGGCCTTCTCGGCCGTGCGCATCTCGGGCCTGCCGTTCTTCGGCTCGCTCGGCGCCGTGCGCGTGGGGCTCATCGACGGCAAGCTCGACGCCTTCCCGCCCGACGACCGCCGTCGCACGGACTCGCGCCTCGACCTGGTCGTGTCCGGCCACGAGAAGGCCATCTGCATGGTCGAGTGCTTCGCCACCGAGCTGCCCGAGGCGGAGATGATCGACGCCCTCGAGTACGCCCACAACGTCATCCGCCAGATCCTGAGCGCGGTGGACGAGCTGGCGGAGAAGGCCGGCAAGCCGACCATCGAGTACTCGCTCCCGGAGGTCGACCAGGACCTGAAGCGCGCCGTCGATGGATTCAGGGATCGCGTCCAGGAAGCGTCCCTGACGACCGGCAAGCACGAGCGTCAAGCGGCCATCACCGCGCTGCGCGACGAGTGCGTGGCGGCCCTGACCGACGGCATCGACGACGACCGCGAGCGCGCGGCGAAGACCAAGCAGGTCAAGAACCTGTTCGGCAGCATGTCGGGCCAGGTCGAGCGCGACCTGATCCTGTCGGGCCGCCGCATCGACGGTCGCAAGCACGACGAGATCCGTCAGATCGACATCATCCCGAACTTCATCCCGCGTCAGCACGGCTCCTGCCTGTTCACGCGCGGTGAGACGCAGGCCAACGTCAGCGTCACCCTCGGCACGCCGGACGACGAGCAGATCATCGACGGCATCGACGAGGAGTACCGCAAGAACTTCTACCTGCACTACAACTTCCCGCCCTACAGCGTCGGCGAGACCCGCCGCATCATGGGCCCGGGTCGCCGCGAGATCGGCCACGGCATGCTGGCCGAGCGCGCGCTGCAGGCCGTCCTGCCGCCGCCGGACCAGTTTCCCTACACGATCCGCATCGTCTCGGACATCTGGGAGTCGAACGGCTCCTCGTCGATGGCCAGCGTGTGCGGCGGCTGCCTCTCGATGATGCTCGCCGGCGTTCCGATCACCCAGCCGGTGGCCGGCATCGCCATGGGCCTGATCGAGGAGGGCGACAACGTCGCGATCCTCTCCGACATCCTCGGCTCGGAGGACCACCACGGCGACATGGACTTCAAGGTCGCCGGCAGCGGTCTCGGCATCACCGCCCTGCAGATGGACATCAAGATCCAGGGCGTGACCCGCGACCTGCTCGAGCGCGCGCTCAACCAGGCGCGCGACGGCCGGATCTACATCCTGCGCAAGATGCTCGAGGCGGTCCCCGGACCGTCCGAGGACATCTCGAGCCACGCTCCGCGCATGGAGAAGATCAAGATTCCGTCCGAGAAGATCGGCTACCTGATCGGGCCCGGCGGCAGCAACATCAAGGGGCTGCAGGAGAAGCACAAGGTGCGCATCTCCATCGTCGGCAACGACGGCGACGTGCTCGTCTCGGGCGTCAACAGCCCGAAGGTCCTCGCCTGCGTCGACGAGATCCAGGGCATGTGCCAGTCCCCCGAGGTCGGCGCGCGCTTCACGGGCACCGTCAAGGCCGTGAAGGACTTCGGCGCGTTCATCGAGATCCTCCCGGGCGTCGAGGGGATGTGCCACATCTCCGAGCTGGCCGAGGGCTACGTCGACCGCGTCACGGACGTGGTGGACGTCGGCGCGACGATCGACGTCGTGGTGATCAACGTGGACGACCGCGGCAAGATCAAGCTCTCCGCGAAGGCGGCGCTTCCCGAGACCTCGGAAGCCTGAGCCGACACCGGCAATGAAGAGCGGGGAGGGCGCGCCGTCGCGGCGAGCCCTCCCCGCTTGCGTGGAGCCGGGACGAATCCCGGTTCGGCCGCCGGGTCAGGAGGTCGTCGTCCCGCTCCCGAACACGGCGCCGGCCGCGCGCCACGTGCCGACGTGCGCCTCGATCGAGGCCTCGATGGGCTCCGCGTAGCCGCCGCCCAGGGTCACGGCGCACGGGACGCCGCGCTCGAAGAGTGCTCCGAAGACGAGCGCGTCGCGCTCGGCGAGGCCCTGGAGCGACAGCGAGAGCCGTCCGAGCCGGTCCTTCGCCAGGACGTCGACCCCGGCCTGCACCAGCGCGAAGTCCGGGCGGGCGCGCTCGAAGGCCTCCGCCAGGCCGCGCTCGAGCGCCGCGAGGTACTCCGCGTCCCCGGTGCCGTCCGGCAGGGCCACGTCGAGGTCGCTGCGCGCCTTGCGCAGCGGGAAGTTGCGCGCGCCGTGGATCGAGAACGTGAAGACGCGCGGGTCGTCCGCGAAGAGGCGCGCCGTGCCGTCGCCCTGGTGCACGTCGACGTCGAGGACCAGCACCCGGCGCGCGGAGCCCGCGGAGAGCGCGTCGAGGGCCGCGATCGCGAGGTCGTTGAAGATGCAGTAGCCCGCGCCCTCGGCGTGCGCGGCGTGGTGGGTGCCGCCCGCGAGGCTGCCGGCGAATCCCCCGGAGAGGGCCGCCCGCGCGGCCGCGAGCGTGGCGCCGGCGCTGGCCAGCGTGCGGGCCACGAGCGCCTCCGACCACGGGAAGCCGATCCGCCGCATGGCGCGGTCGGGCAGGGCGCCGCTCAGGAACGAGCGCACGTACGCGGCGTCGTGCGCCCGCTCGACGGCCTCGACCGGAGCCAGCGGGGCCGGCTCGATCGCCTCGGCGGGCACGATCCCGCGCTCGACCAGCAGCCGCCTCAGGCGCGCGTACTTGTCCATCGGGAACCGATGCCCCGCGGGGAGGGGCACCGGATGGTGGTCGGTCGAGAAGAGGCGCACGGGGGTCGCGGCCCCAGTGTCCCCGCGTTCCGCCCGAGCGCCAGCCCGATCGGCCCTGACTCGCGGCGGCGGGTCTCGCTTTCGCGGCGCCGTCCGAGGATCCGGGTCGGGTTCCCCCAAGGTCCGCGGCCTCGGATGCCGATGGGGAAGACGTGTACGCAGCGTGGGGGGGCCGCGCGCGGCAGCTCGCAGTCCGTACTCTTCGGATGTCCTAAGAATCCTCAATAGCGGGAGTTAGGGACGCCACCGAGTGAGAGATGCGGATTCGCTGGCAGCGCTCCGAGGCCCTTTTGCGTTGAGTTCTCATAGGAACGCGCAGCGCCTCGCTTGCTCCGGGGTCCGCTCGTTCGCTCGCCGGGTCCCGCTGAGCCATCCGCGGGAGCCAAGCGGGCCGAGTTCCTCGGCCCCCAGCATCGACCCCCCGGACCATGAGTCTCGCCAGCCTCCTCATTCTCTTCGCCGGCTTCCTCGCCGCGGTTCCCGTCCCCGAGGGCTCTGCCCTCCTGGCTACGGTTCGCAACGGAAGCACGAACGAGAGCCCGGTCTCCTCTGTCTGGACCCCTGAGGTCTCGACCCCCGTGGTCAGGGCAGCGGAAGCCGGGGAATGGGTCGCGAATTCCACGGACAACATCTGTGGGCTGCGCGACCTGGGGCAACTTTCGAACCCCGCCAGGGTGGACCATCCGAAGCTTCTGAAGGCGACGCCCGAGCTCCAGAAGCTTCGCGACGAGAAGATCGATCCGCATTCCCCCGCAGGCATCCAGCTGCGTGAGAAGGCGATCGATCGTGTCAGGGCGGCTTGCGAGAAGGTCCGGGCACGGGAGGGTATCTGCAGCGTCTGGAGAGCCATCAGGCATCGCGACGGGCGACAGGTCTCGAACCTCACGGAGAAGGTCCTGGGCGAGCTCTGAATCCATGGCTCCAAGACTTCGGGGGGAGGGGGCGGACCCGGGGGGGTCCGTCCCCTCCTTTCTGTTCCGCCTGCCGGCCTGGCGCCGCTTCCCGGCCCGCCGATGTCGGAGCCCACGACACCCTGACGCTGGGCAGTCCCTCTGACGGTTCTCGCGCGTCCTCGACGGAAAAGCTTTCTCATCGATCGGCCCCGCCAGGTCGATACCCTGCTCGGACTCCTCTCTCGCCTCGAGCGGCCCGCGACCCCATGACCTCCCCCCAGTCCGGACGACGCGCGTGGACGCTCCTCGACCGCGCGATCCTCGCGATCTGCATCGCGACGATCGGCTGCGTCGGCCCGTCGGGCGTCGAGGACGAGAGCGAGCTGACGCGCAGGGAGTTCGAGGACATGCTCGAGCGCGGCCTGATCGAGCCCGTTCCAGGGGTCCAGGACGAGAGTGCCTACGCCGCGTTCGCCGACCAGGGCGACGAGTTCCTGAAGGCCACGCCCGAAGCGCTCCGCGAGGGCCGCGAAGAGAGCGTGAGCGATGTCGACGAGGACGGGTTCCCGCTGCTCCCCGAGCTGCGGGAGGCCGTCGCTCCCGAGATCGAGCGCAACCCCTACGTCGTCTTCGGCCGGCGCATCAAGGCCAACCCCGACGGCACCATCGTCAAGCCCTTCCCGCTGCGCGCGGGGACGGGCGCGAAGATGATGAAGCTGATCGAGGACTACGGGAACTTCCCGCTGTGGACGGAGGCCCTCGGGCCGGGCCCGTCGACGACCGACACGGTCAAGCTCGACCTGCTCGAGTCCCACGACGTCGAGCTGTACCAGGACCTGCGCAACGCGAACCCCGGCAGTGCCGGCGGCCAGGCCACGCCCGTGACGCTGGCCGACTGGCTCGTCGTGACGACGGGCTTCGACCTGCTGCTCGAGATCGAGGGCTTCATCAACCTGTTCGCCGCCGGCGTCCCGCAGATCGAGATCGAGGCCAAGATCGTCGAGATCTCGTTCCGCGACTCGCTCGACTGGGGCATCTCCCCGGTCGACTCGAACACGCCGATCTTCCAGTCGGGCAGCAGCAACTTCATCAGCAGTTTCAGCTTCGACCTGCCCAACGGCGCGGACATCCCCAACGGCGTCGCGACGCTCGGCGGGATCCTCGACGGGTTGCAGTTCAACGCGATCGTGCAGTTCCTGGCCGGCCGCGACAACGTCTCGATCATCTCGCAGCCCAAGATCGCCGTGCGCGAGGGCGGCCGCGCCGAGATCATCAACCGCGAGCGCATTCCGTACGTCAAGGTCAACAGCATCAACGCCACGGGCGGGATCAACGCCACGCTCGACTACGTCGACACCGGGATCCAGCTCTACGTCGTGCCGCGCGTCGTGGGCACCGACACCGTGGCCCTGAACATCGACATCGAGGCGGCTCAGCAGAGCGGCTCCGTCCCGACGGTGCTGACGGGCGACACGAGCGCGGACAGCGTCATCGAGACCCCGGTCGTCGCCACCCGCAGTGCGCGCACGATCGTCTACCTCGAGCCGGGCCAGGCCGTGATCCTCGGCGGCCTGCTCTCCGAGCGCAACGTCGAGCAGGTGCGCAAGGTCCCGTTCCTCGGCGACATCCCGGGCCTGGGCTACTTCTTCAAGTCCAAGTTCATCGAGAAGCAGCAGACCAACGTGCTGTTCTTCATCCGCCCGCGCATCCTGCAGGGCAGCGACCTGAACCGCGCGTTCTGAGCTGCCGGCGGGGCCGGGCTGGCCTTTCGCCGCGCGCCCCTGGAGAATCGGGCCCCTCGAGGGAAGAGGGCCCGCCACGGGTCGTCTCTCGGGTCCCGGACCATGAAGCTCCTCCGCTCGTCAGCCTCCCGCGTTCGAGCGCCCGGTCCCCGTCGGGCCGCCCTCGCAGCCCACGAGCGCCGCGGGACCGCGCTCCTGATGGCGCTGATGGTGCTGTTCGTGCTGGTGGCGATCGTCATCCAGATCAACATCACGACGCGCACGGACTCGCGCGTGGCGCGCAACGACGTGGCGCTGACGACCATGGACCTCGCCATCGAGTCGGGGTTCATGCAGGTCTACCAGGAGCTGCTCGACGACGGCGAGGCCGACGCGGCGTCCGGTGACGAGGCGCCCGGCGGGACCGGTCCGGGCGCGGGCACGGACGGCGCGGCGGGCCCCAATGGCGGGGGTGGCGGCGAGGACGGCGGCGAGGAGCAGGCCTCCGACTCGCGCATGGACACCTGGGCGCAGGTGAAGCGGCCCGTCATCAACGAGATCGAGCTGCGCGTCCTGGTCCAGGACGAGGACTCGAAGATCAACCTGCTCGGCATGCTGACCGAGGACGAGGAGGAGGCGGAGAAGGTCTACGAGCGCGTGGTGCGCGTGCTCGACACCTGCCGCGAGGACACGTCGGCCGACATCGACACCGGCGACGCGCGCCGCATGGCCGACGAGATCCGGCGGTACCTGTCCCAGCGCGACCAGTCCGAGCTGCCGCGCCCCGAGCTCCTGACCGACGACCCCGAGGACGAGGACGTCGGGCTGCCGCTGTCCCTGCGCGAGTTCGTCGGGCTCGAGCCCTTCCACGAGGGGCACTTCCGCGACTTCCGCGACGAGGACGGCACGATCGTCCACTCGCTCGAGTCGTTCCTGACGATCTGGAGCTCGCCCGGGACGGTCGACGCCCTGCGCGAGCGCCAGGGCGAGGACGGCGACGACGACGGGGCGGACGACGACGACGACGAGGACGGCTCCGGCGGCGGTTCGGGCGGGGGCGGCTCCGGCGGCGGGGGAGACGGGGGCGGAGGCGACGGCGGCGGCGACGGCG
>CAYGPA010000330.1:0-6516 GCA_964351535.1 uncultured Planctomycetaceae bacterium | reverse complement strand
CGACGCGATGATCCACATCAGCGAGATCTCCGACCGCTACGTGCGCGACGCCCGCGAGCTGCTGCACGTCGGCCAGGTGGTGCGCGTGCGCATCCTCGAGAACAACGGTCAGCGTCTGTCCGTGTCGCTGAAGAAGGTGCCGCGGCGCGAGCCCGGTGGCGGCCGCGGCCGCGCGCGCAGCGGTCGAGGGGGACACGGCGCTCGCGAGCCGCGGACGCAGCAGAACCCCAACCTGCGCGCGGCGCAGACGCGGCGCGACGGCCTCGCCGGCGGACGCGAAGGGCGCGGCGGCGGCCGCGGTCGCGGCGGCCCGGGTGGCGGTCGCGGCGGCTCCGGCGGCGGTGGCGGCGGCTCCGGTGGCGGCGGCGGACGCGGAGGTCCGGGCCGCGGGCGCGGCGGGCGCGATCGCTACCGCGACGACGAACGCGTGACCTCGGACGAGCTCGAGCGGGCAGGCGCCGCCGGCACGGCGGGCTTCAACCCGTTCGCCAAGTTCTTCAAGCAGGGCGAGGACGGCGGGTCGGACGCGAAGGCGCCCGAACAGACCCCCGACGAGTCCACCTCCTGAGCGGAGGCGTGCTCGTGAATCGTTCGGGTCAGCCCTCGGCGTGGCGCCGCATCGCGCGGAGCGCCTCGTCGACGGCCTCGTCGGTCATGTTGACCGGGGGCTCCGGCCTGCGCTGGCCCTGGGCCGGCTGCTCGTCGAAGTGGACCTCGACGGGCTCGGAGTCCTCGGGCGCCTCGGCCTGCGAGTAGGAGTCGACCGGCATGGGCGCGTCGTAGTCGTCCATGTCGTCGAGGACTCCGAGAGAGGACTCGCGCCGCGGAGCCTCGGCGACGGGCGCCGGAGCCTGCTGCGGCGGCTGGGCGGGAGGTGCGGCCTGGGCGACGGGCGCCGCGGCCTGGGCGACCGGCGCCGGGGCCTGCTCTCGGCTGTTCGACGCGGGCGCCGTCATGAGCTCCATGGCTTCGCTCAGCGCGCTCTCGATGCGCTGCGACGCGGCCTGCACGTCGCTGGACACCGCCTGGAGCGCCATGCGCGTCTGGTCGAACTCGCTGCCGGCTCCCGAGAGGTTCTGGCGCAGGCCCTCGAAGAGTTCGCTCATGCGCTTGTCCATGCGCGCCGAGGTCTGATCGATGGAGGCCGCCATCCGGAAGATCGCGTCCTCGCTCTTGCCGTCGGAGTCCTCGCGCTTGCCGGTCTCGGCGATCTGCGCGGAGATCATCTTCATGGCGCCCTTCATGCCGCGGAAGCGCTCGTCGAACTCGAGCAGGGCCGCCCGCACGTCGCCCAGATCGACGGCGATCTGGTTCATCGAGAGCTCGTAGTCGACGTCGCGCCCGTCGTTGGCGAGATGCAGCGACAATCCGCGTCGGATCATCCCCAGGGCCGCCAGGATCAGGCCGCCCATGATCATCGTGCCACCGTGGATGCCGAGGTAGTCGAAGCCCTGGGAGATCTGATCGACCTTCCAGGAGAACTTCGGGCCCATCGACAGCGCCAGGCCGGCCAGCGTCGTGCCGAAGCCCATCAAGACGAGCAGGGTCGCCTCGGGCGTGCGCGGCGGATCGTTGCGACGCGGTTCCGGGGCGTGGGGGATCTGCGGCTCTTCCGAATGGGTGTCTTGCGCCTTCTTGGCCATGGCGGTCTGTTCCACGTGGGGGAGATCGGGCTCCATACCTCCCCGCGCTCTCGACACTGCGAAATGCTCGGCTGGGCCGGCGGCTCCCCATGAGGAGCGACGGGCCGAGACGCGGGAATCTCCTCCTCCGTCGAGAGCCCCCGGTCCCGATCTTGAGTCCAAACCAGAGGGATGCGCGCGTGCGCCTCCACATGGCCGTGGGGAGCACTAGCAGCCCGTTGAAAAAGTCATCCAGCGCCAGACCCGCGTCCTCCACTCCGGTGCGGCACCTGAAAGCCTCGCCGAATCGACGATTCGCCTGCGTTTCCAGGCACCACACCGAAGCGGATGCCACGGCCCTGGCATCTGGAGCACTTCTTCAACGGGCTGCTAGACTGTCCCCGCCATGCCCGGAGTCGGAACGATCAAGGGGATCCCGGTCGCGCCGGGTCTCGCGCACGGCGTCGTGCGCGTCGTGCGCGCGGCGCCCGACCAGGTCCCCACGTGGACGGTGCCGAGCGACCGGGTCGAGGACGAGGTCCAGCGCTTCCAGGACGCGCTCGACGCCGCCTCGAGCCAGTTCCTGCGCCAGCAGCGCATCGTGGCCGCCGAGGCCGGCGAGAAGGACGCGGAAATCTTTGCCGTGCACCGCATGCTGCTGCAGGACGCCGGCGCCCTCGACGGGATCCGGAGCACGATCCGCGACGAGCGCATCAACGCCGAGGCCGCGGTGCAGGGTCTCATCACGCGACTCGAGACCTCGCTGGGCGGACGGCTCGACCAGAACAGCGTGCGCAGCTTCGCCGCGGACGTGACCGACCCCTGGCGCAGCGTGCTCGAAGCGCTCCTGACCGGCGGACGGCAGCAGGTGCTCTCCAGCGAGACGCCGGTGCTGCTGGCCGCGGCGGAGCTCACCCCGCAGGTGATGACGTTCATCGAGCGCAGTCGCCTGCTCGGCGTCATGACCCAGACCGGCGGGCGCTACTCCCACGGCGCCGTGCTCGCGCGCGCCTTCGGCGTCCCGTGCGTCGTCGGCGTCCAGAACCTCCTGAACCGTCTCGAGCAAGGCATGCCGGCGCTGCTGGACGGCGACCGCGGCCTGGTTCAGCTGCGGCCCTCGCCGGAGGACGTGCGCGAGTTCGAGCAGCGCAAGGACCACCTCGACAGTCGCCGCCAGGCCCTGGCCCGCGACGCGATCCAGCCCGCGGTCACGAGCGACGGTCAGTCGGTCCAGATTCAGGTCAACATCGAGAGCCTGCGCGACCTCGAGATGTTCGACCCCGCGACGACCGACGGGGTCGGCCTCTTGCGCACCGAGTTCCTGTACATGGAGCGCACGCAGTTTCCGTCGGAGGAGGAGCAGTACCGCCTCTACCGCCGCGTGCTGGAGCGCATGGGGGACCGTCCCCTGGTGCTGCGCACGCTGGACATCGGCGGCGACAAGCAACTCGCGTACTTCAAGACGCCGCAGGAACACAACCCGGCTCTCGGCTGGCGGGGCATTCGCATCTCCCTCCAGTGGGCGGACCTGCTGCGGGTTCAGCTCAGCGCCGCCCTGCGCGCGGGCGTCGGCGCGGACCTGCGCATCCTGCTGCCGATGGTCAGCTCGATCGAGGAGGTGCGCCAGACGCGGGCGATCTTCGAGAGCGTGCGCGCCGACCTGCTCGAGCACGGGTACGACGTCTCCGACGACGTGCCCGTCGGGATCATGGTCGAGGTGCCTTCGATCCTGCTCGTGCTGCCCGAGATCCTGAAGGAGGTCGACTTCGTCAGCGTCGGGACGAACGACCTGGTCCAGTACCTGCTGGCCGTCGACCGCGACAACGCGTGGGTCTCGAAGCTCTACGAGCCGCACCACCCGGCGGTGTTCGAGGCGCTGCGCATCGTCGCCGAGGGCGCCAGGGCGGCGGGCAAGCCCTGCGGCATCTGCGGCGACCTCGCGGACGACCCCGCGGTCGCGCTGACGCTCCTCGGGCTCGGCTTCGACTCGATCAGCGTCGCGCCGAACTTCCTGCCCGAGATCAAGTACGCCATTCGCTTCTGCACGTCGGACGAAGCGCGCGAGCTGGCGCGCCACGTCCTCGAGCAGCGGACCGTCGCCGAGGTGTCTCAGGTGCTGTCCCAGATGCGGGACCGCATCCACGGGAGCGTGGAGTGAAGCGTGCGGCGAACGAGCCGCCGAGTTCCGGATCTCGGATCCGACCGACATCTGCCCATGTTCCTCTCCCCTGAAACACGGGTTCGCGCGGATACACTCGAGACAGACCGGGAGTTCGAAGGAGAGATTTTGCCGGGAGCCAAGCGAGGAGAGGGTCGGACCTCCAAGCTGCGCAAGGGGCGCTGGTCGAAGACCGAGCTCGCGCGCTTGAGGGATCTGTGGGGGCGACGCCGCGAGGAGTCCATCGCGCGCGAGCTCGGTCGCGGCCTGGCGAACGTGCGCAAGACCGCCGAGAGCCTCTTCCGGAACCTCCCGCGCCGCACCGGCCCCTGGAGCGCGGAGGAAATGAAGCGCCTGCGCGAGTCGCTGGGCGTCGCGGCGCCCTCGGTCGTGGCCCAGGCCCTCTGCCGCCCGGTCGGGGAGGTCGAGCAGAAGCTCGCGTCGCTCGCCGACGTCCGCCGCTCCGGCCGCTGGAGCCGCGAGGAGATCCTGGATCTGAAGCGCATCTACGGCCGCCGCTCCGACGAGGACCTCGTCCGCTTCTTCGGCCGCCCGATCGACTCCATCCGCCGCCAGGCCCAGACCCTGTGCCTGGCCAAGGACAAGGCCTTCCTGAAGTCCATGAACGGCGCCGGCGCCACCCGCATGCCGCGCTGGTCCAGCGAGGAGCTCGACCGCCTGCGCGAGCTCTACCCGACGAACTCCAACCTCGACATCGCCGCCGCGCTCAACCGCTCGGTGAAGAGCGTCGTCTCCAAGGCCCACCACCTCGGCCTGCGCAAGGACCCCGAGCGCCTGAAGGAAATGGGCCGCCAGAACGTCGGCCTGCGCTACGGGAAGTCGTGAGCGGCGCGGCGCCGCATCACCACAACCGCTCCGCGTGCAGCGTGTGGGCGCCGAGGTCGTTCTCGACGATGCCGGTGACGCAGTGGGGGCCCTGGTCGGTCAGGACGTGGCCGTCGCGGCGGTAGACGGCGGGGAAGAGGACGACCTCGGCGATGCCGGTCTCGTCCTCGAAGGTGAGGAAGCGCATCCACTCGCCGGATGAAGTGCGCACGCGGCGCGAGGCGGCGAGCCAGCCGCGCAGCGTCACGCGGCCGCCGGTGAAGCGCTCGAGGGCGGCGCAGTCGATCGGATTGAGGGGGCGCTTCGAGCGGGGGTCGAGCAGCTTGGCGTCGGCGCGGCCGGCCCTGCGGCGCAGCTCCTCGAGGCGCTCGTCGGCCTTGCACGGGAAGAGCGCGAGCGGGTGGTCGGTGACGGTCAGGCCGAGCAGCTCGAACTCGAGCAGCCCGCGCTCGCGGCGGTCGAGGTCGGGCAGGCCCGGCAGGACCAGCGACGGCGTCTCCGGGTCGGGGAACAGCGACGCGGTCTCGCCGGGCGCGAGCTCGACGTTGGCGAGGGCCATGTGCTTGCCCGCGCCCCAGCCGCGCGTGCGCGCGCGCGCGGCCTGCACGGCGTCCTGCTCGCGGCTCTGCGGCGTCGCGCGGCACGCGGCCAGGTGCCCGCGGTCGAGCTCGACGCCGCGCGGCGGGCGCTGTCCGTTCGTCGTCAGGAGGTGCAGGCGCCACAGGAGCTCCGGCCGCGTGCGGTCGAAGCCGTCGAAGGCGCCGCTCTGCACGAGGTGCTCGACCTCGTCGACGCGTGCGCGCGTGCGAGCGAGGAAGTCGGGGAGGGAGAGGAACGCGCCGTGGGCCGCGCGGCTCTCGAGCAGGCGTTCGAGCATGCCGGAGGTCAGCCCGCGGACCTGACCGAGTCCGATGCGCAGGGCGCCGGTCGAAGCTCGTGCGCGTGCTGCGGCGGCTTCGGGGCCGGCGTCGTCTCCGATCACGGCGTGGTCGGGGTGCAAGGCCTTGCTCGGGCGTTCTCCTTCGCGCTGCGGCGCGAAGGAGAACGTCGCCTCGCTCCGGTTCACGTCCGGCGGCAGGATCGGGACGCCCAGCCGGCGCGCCTCCTCGATGTAGACGCGCGCCTCGTAGTAGCCCGTCTCGCTGGCGAGGAAGGCCGCGAGGAACGGGCCGGGGTAGTGCGCCTTCAGGTACGCCGTGCGGTAGGCGATGCGTCCGTAGGTGACCGCGTGCGCCTTGCAGAAGGCGAAGGACGCGAAGTTCGCGATCAGGTCCCACACGCGGCGCGCGTCGGCCTCGGCGACGCCGTTCTCGACGCAGCCGTCGAGGAAGCGGCGGCAGATGGCCTCGAGCTGCGCGTGCTGGCGCTTCTGCAGCGAGCGCCGCAAGAGGTCCGCCTCGGCCATGTCCATGCCCGCGAGCAGCGCCGCCGCCTGCATGACGTCCTCCTGGTACAGCATGATCCCGTGCGTGTCCCACAGGAGTTCGGTCAGCCGCGGGTGCGGCAGCGTCGGCTCCTCGAGTCCGCGGAAGCGGCGCACGTAGGCGTCCTTCATGCCCGCGCCGGCGGGCCCCGGCCGGATCAGCGCGACGGCCTGGATGACGTCGTCCATCGTCTTGGCGCCGCTCTGCTTCAAGAGGTTGCGCATGCCCGGCGACTCGACCTGGAAGCAGCCCAGCGTCAGCCCCTGGCGCAAGACGCGCGCGGTCTCGGCGTCGTCCTCGGGGACGTTCGCGAGGTCGAGCTCGACGCCTTCTTCGCGCAGCATGATGAGGCAGTCGTCGACCACCGTCAGCGCGCGGTTGCCGAGCAGGTCCATCTTCACGAGGCCGACGGCCTCGACCGCGTCCTTGTCGAGCTGCGTCACGACCACGCCCTTGGCCGCGCGCT
>CAYGPA010000329.1:0-6522 GCA_964351535.1 uncultured Planctomycetaceae bacterium | reverse complement strand
CGGGGACGAGCGCTGGTTCCTGTGGCTGCACCTCTTCGACCCGCACGCGGACTACGCCGCTCCGGAGCCGTTCACCGCTCGCGGGTACGACGGTGAGATCGCCTACGTCGACACCATGATCGGCGAGCTGCTCGCGTGGCTCGGGGCGCGGGCGGAGCTCGACGAGACGCTCGTGGTCGTGACCGCCGATCACGGCGAGTCGCTCGGTGAGCACGGCGAGGCGACGCACGGGATCTTCGTGTACGACGCGACCACTCGCGTGCCGCTCATCCTGAGCCACGCATCGCTCGCGCGCGGCACCCGGATCGCGCAGGTCGTCGCCTCCGCGGACGTCGTGCCGACGGCGCTCGATCTCCTGGGAGCCGACCTTCCCGACGGACTCGACGGTCGTTCACTCGCGGCCGCGGCGCGCGGCGCGCGGCTGGACGCGCTCGCGGCGTACTCCGAGTCGAAGCTCCCGTTCTACAACTACGGCTGGTCCGACCTGCTCGCGCTGCGCAGCGAGTCGCATCGCTACGTACGCGCGCCGCGGCCCGAGCTCTATTCGCTCGCGGCGGACCCGGGCGAGACGCGCGATCGCGCCGCGGAAGAGCCCGAGACGCTCGCGAGCCTCTCGCAGCGCCTGGACCGGCGGCTTGCGGCCCGCGACGTCGATGCACGGCTCTGGACGGTGGAGCAGATCGCTCCGGACGTGCGCGCGTCGCTGGCGGGCCTCGGGTACGTGTTCGACGAGCAGGCCGACGAGTCCGCGCGGGAGCGACCCGACCCCAAGGACCGCGTGCGCGCGATCGAGCAGCAGCAGGAGGCCGAGGGTCTGCGGCTCGCGGGGCGGCTCTCGGAGGCGCAGGCGTCGTACCGCGCACTGCTCGATGCGAACCCCGGCGCGGTGCCGATCCGCGACGCGCTCGCCTCGGTCCTGGTCGAGCTGGGCCGCCTGGAGGAGGCCCGCGAGCTGCACCGCGGCTCGCTCGGGCTGCCGGGCGCGGGCGTGGGCAACTTGCTCGATCTCGCGGAGCTCGAGCGCCGACTGGGCGTCGAGGGCTGGGAGCTCTCGCTGGCGCTCGCCAAGCAGCTCGACCCGCGCGACCCGCGGCCGTGGGTGCGCGAGGGGGACCACGTGCACCTTCCGGGCGATCCCGCCGCGGCGCTCGCGGCCTACCGTCGCGCGCTGCAGCTCGACGAGGCGTGCGCACCCGCGTGGCTCGGCGTGTGCCGCATCGAGATGGGCCGGCGAGACGCGGTCGCGGCGGCCGAAGCGGCCCGGCGTGCGACCGAGGCCGACCCGGCTCTCTTCGAGGCGTGGTACCAGCTGGGGGCGATGAGCGCGGCCGCGGGGCAGTTCGACGAGGCGCGGCGCTGCTTCGCCCGCGCGCGTGAACTCGAACCCGATCACGTCGCGGCGCGTATTCGCCTCGCGCTGGTGCTCGGCCTGCTCGGCGACGACGAGCAGGCGCTGGTCGAGTTGCGCCACGCCGTGCAGCTCGATCGCCGCGAGGTCGAACGCACGGCAGCGAGCACGCCGAAGCTCGCCGAGCTGCTGCGACGTTTGCCCTGAGGCGTGCCGACTGCTTCGCGGGCCTTCCCCCCGGGCGGCTCGCCTGCTCGGTAGCCGAACGTGGAGCTCGGAGGGTGTGGAAAGAGAATCGCGCGCCCCCGCCGGCTCTGCTCCTGGGGTGAGGCAGGAACAGGAGCGGCCCACGGGGTCCAGGTGAAGACCCGGGTCCGCAGCCGGCGGGTGCGCGCCATTCGGAGAGTCGCGAGTTACTGGACTCGTTCGCGGTGAACGAGCGTCAAAGAGCGAAACGCAGGGTAGAGGCGCCGTGTGAACGTCCGGTCAAGCGCGTGTCGATCCCGAGACAAGAACGGGGGCCGGCCTGCGCCGTCCCCCGTGTTCGGTCGAGCGTGCGTCGCTGGAGCTACTTGCCCTTCGCGATCCACTCCAGGAACTTCCACTCCAGGGTCTCGGTGGAGTCGTCCTCGGCGCTGATCGGCAGGCCGTAGGCTTCCTCGAGGAGGCCGTCCAGCGTCCCCTCGCCGCGGCCGACCTTCGCGAGGCCGCGCAGGACCTGGGCGAACTTGGCGCCGGACTCCTCGCCCGCGGCGCGCGTGCGCAGCCAGTACGCGAACGCTGCGCGGTAGGAGCGGAAGAACTCGCGGTAGTCGTTCAAGAACTCGGCGGGCGGGTACTCCTTCTCGTTCGCGTGCGGACCGAAGAAGGGGGCCGTGACGACGTAGCGCTGGCCCGCCTTGTCGGTGAGCTGGAAGTGCGCGAGCTTGTCCTTGCGAAGCGGATTGTCCTTGTCCTTCGCGGCACGCTTCGCGCCCTCCTTCTGCCCCTGCTTCAGCGGGTCCTTGAAGTAGTCCTCGCCGCCGCCTTCGCGCCAGTGGTTCTCGACCACCATGTTGAAGGGAGCGGCGGGAATGGCGGGCAGGATGCCGCCGGCCGAGTTGCCGCCCGGAACGAAGCGTTCGTAGGCCAGCGTCGTGGCGCCGCTGGTCGTGATGCCTTCCTCGCCGTCGATCGTGTTGCACCTGCCGTTGACCGCGATCGCGAGGTTCAGGGCCACGGCTTCCTCGAAGTGCTGAGGTTCGCCGCGCGCGTAAATGAAATTCAGCAGGGCCGTTCCCGAGCGCTGAGTGACGTGCTCGACGAGTCCGGTCTTCGACAGCTTGCGCATGTCGCGACCGCGCTTGAACTCGGGATCGAAGCCCTCCCACGAGGAGTTCTCGAGCGCCAGGATCATCGTGCGGTCGATCCAGAACTGGGTCCACTGGTCGACCCCGTCGACCCAGAAGGCATCTCTCCACGGCTCGGCGACGAGTCCGACGTAGCCCACGACCTCCATGAAGTCGCGCCGCGTCGGGCAGCACACGATGCGGACCGTGTCGGCGCGCGGCTCGAACCCCAGGACGGAGGCCGACGCCATGGCCTCCTTCGTGCGCGCGAAGACCTCGGCGACCTTCTCCGCACCGGGCAGGTGCTTCAGCAGGTCCTTGTCCTCGGCGTCGGCGACCTTGGCGAGGTCCGCGGGCCTCCAGTCGCCGATCCACATCCGCAGCGCCTTCAGGTCGGCCTGGACTCGACTCGCCTCGTCCGTCCCGGAATGGAGCCACTCGAGGAGGTGCTCCTGCAGCTCGAGCAGTCCGATGGAAGCCTCGCTGAGATCCCGGCCGGCCTGCTTGTCCTCCAGGAAGGACGCGGGGTAGTAGAGCTCGAACGCGCCGAGGCGCAGCCGCACGTAGTCGCTCGCGAGGACTTCGTCGAGGGGGCACGCGAGCACACTCTCGGTCTCGCCGCAGTGGCGTTCGAGAAAGGCCTTGCCCAGCTTCTCCAGCGGGATGTCGGAGACCTTGGCGCCGTCGAAGCCGAGTCCGACGGCAGCCAGGGACGCGAGCAGGATCGGGTGCAAGATGTGTTTCATCTTCGTATTCCTCTTCTCCGGAGTATCGGGTTCTCCGGACGATCGGGCGCGGCGCGGCGCCGGGGGGCGCGCAGGGGGTCGGGCGGGCGGTCGCGGTCTCTATCCCTCGAACCGCACACGGTTGCAGCCGCCGTCCTGGCGAGATGGGTACGGTCCGCGAATCGCTACGTGGCTTCTTCGATCGACGCTGAGGTGAATTCGGCCCTTTCCCTACGAGCTTTGCGAGCTGGGGTTGGCGGTGGGTCCGGGCCTCGGGATCGAGGGGCTCGCCGCACTGCGTGGAACCGGCATTCGCGCCTCGTCAGGGGTCCAGGAGCGCCTCGACCAGCACGGAACCGAGGGGGACCACCTCCACCGTCCCCGCGGCCGTTCCACCCTCCAGGCCGAGGACGCGCCACGCGTAGGTGCCGCGCGGGATCCCGGCGACGACGAGGCGACCGTCGGAGTCGGTCCGCAGCCCCGCGGGGAGTGAGAGCCGTCCGTCGGCGAGCCAGCCGGCGGCGCTCTGATCGAGGTCGGTGGAGTGGAGCTCGACCTGCGCCGAGGCGACCGGGAGGCCGCCCGCCGTTCGTGCGATCACCTCGACCGCGCCTGTGCGCGGGACCTGCACCGTCTGGGGCTCGCCCGACGCGCGCGTCGCCACCACGGCGCGCGTCGACCAGAGGCCGGAGGCCTGAACGTCGAGGGCGACCTCTCCCTGCAGGTCGTCGATGCGGAGCCCGCCGTCGCCGTCGGTGGCGAAGCGGCCGACCCAGAAGGACGACGCCGCGTCCCAGACGTCGACGTCGACGCTGGCGCACGGAACCGCGCCGTCGAGCAGCCGCACGTGCAGTCCTTCCTGCACGTCCAGCGTCAGCTCGCGGTCGCTCTCGAGATCCAGCGGCACGCCGAGTCGGGTCCCGCGCGATGGGTGCGTGAGCACGACGACCAGGTCCCGGAGCTCTCCTGCCCCCAGCTCGACCCAGCCGTCGCGATCGGTGTCTCCGGCGCCGCTCCAGCGGTTCGCCGCGCCTGCGGCCATCGCCACGACCTGGACGCCGGCGATCGGCGCGCCCGAAGCGTCGACGACGCGAACCCGGGTCGGCTCCGCGCGCGGGTCGAGCCGAACGGTCTGCTCGCGGGCTTCTTCCCAGCGGACTTCGCGAGTGTCGAGCGTGCGGCCCGCCGCGTCTCTCAGCGACACGAACAGATCCTGTCGGGGGAGACTCTCGAACGTGACCCGGCCGTCCTCGGAGAGCGGCATGGCCGCGGTCCGGTTCGAGTGATCGGCATCGCGGTACGCCGTGACGACGACGAGACCCTCGGGGACCCGTCCTTGCGCATCCGGCTCGACCACGACGTGGAGTCGACGCGTCGGGCTGACGTCGAAGGTCACCTCCCACGCTCGGCCGGGACTCAGAGAGCCGCTGCGATGGATCCAGCCGCCCGCGGGGGTGTGCACGACGAGCCTCCAGGTTCCCGGCGCGATGTCGGTGAACTCCAGGAGGCCGTTCGCTGGAAACGGGCGTCGGTCCAGCGAGGTCTCGTCACCGACCGCGGAGAAGGCGAACATCGAGAAGTCGATCGGCGGACTCGCTGCCAGGCGCACGCGCAGCAGGCCCTCGCGCTCCAGGCCGACGGCGCCCAGCTGAGCCGGCGCGTCGGGATCTCCGTGAACCAGCAGAAAGCGCTTGGCTCGACCCGCGGCCTGCACGAGCACGCCGTTCTCGCCGGGATTCAGCGAGTGCAGCTCGAACGAACCGTCGAGCGCGGTCTCCACCGTGGGGCCTAGCTGGGTCAGCGTCCGCCGGCGCTCGCGGTCGAACACGGCCAGGGTCGCGCCGGCGAGGCCCTCCCCGGTATCGGCGGCGACCACGCGGCCGCGCGCGCTGGCCGGTGGCCGCAGCTCGATCTCGACCTCGTTCGGGGTTCCCGGAGCCACCTCCACGAAGATCGACTCGCTGGAGCCGAGTCCCGGAGACTGCGCGCGCAGGAAGAGCCGCCCCGCTGGAGCCTTGTCCAGTTCGAAGCGTCCGTCGACGCGATCCCGGAACGGCTGAATCTCGTGGTCCTGGGGAGTCTCGGTCCAGTACAGGAGATCGAAGGACTCCACGGGCTCGCCTTCGAACGTGCAGCGACCGGTCACGCTCGCCGCGGCCGTGAGCGTGACGACGACGGCTCCGTACTCGCGACCCGGCTCGACCTCGAACGGGCCGTCCGTTCCGCCCACGAAGCCGTCGCTCTCCACCTGCACCCAGACCTGCCCGGGTCCGCTGCCGGGGATCGCGGTGAGTCCGTTCTCGTCGGTCCTGGCCGATCGTCCGTGCCACTCGCCTCCGGGAAGCTGCGCGCTGGCATAGGCACTGGCCCCGGCGATGGGAGCTCCGCTCGTGTCCACCACGCGGACCCGGAAGACAGCTCCTGGGCCGATGTCCTCGAAATCGAGCCGCACATGCTCCCCCGGCTCCGGCGGAACGACGGCCACCTCTCGATTCGAGAGCAGCCCGCCGTGCAGCCGGAACACCAGCTGGTCCCAGCGCCGCCACGGGACGGACTCCATCGCCCAGCTGTGGTCGGCGCGCAGCGCGACCCGTGCGACGTGCTCGAGCTGGAAGCCCCGCGATCCCGCGCACTCCACCCAGACGTCGGAGGCCAGCACGTCCGTCCCGCCGAGGACCGAGACCTGGCCGCCGGCCGAGAACGTGGAGCCGATCCGCAGCACGACCTCGGGCGCGACCTCACCGATGTACGGGGCCGATCTCGCGGCTCCCGCCTCCGCCGTGACCATCACCCGGCCCGGCACGCTCGGAACCAGCACCGCACCTTCGTCGTCGGTTGCGAACGTGCGCAGCAGAGCGCGCCGCGACCGGCTGCGCCGCAGCGCCTCCGGGCTGCGCCCCAGCGACGACACATCGTCCGCCATACCCCGGAGCACGACCGCGGCCTCGTTCACGGGTCGGTCGTCCCCGTCGACGACGAGGACCCGCATCGGAGCGGCGCGCGCAAGCTCCAGCGTCAGGTCACCCCGTTCGTCGTCACGATCGATGCTGGCGCCGAGGTAGCCCGGGCACGTGACCCAGACCACCGACTCCCGACGCAGTCCCGTCGGCATCTCGGAGAA
>CAYGPA010000328.1:0-6530 GCA_964351535.1 uncultured Planctomycetaceae bacterium | reverse complement strand
GCCAGGTCGTGTTCGAGGCCAGCAACGAGATCCGGCCGGCGATGGTCTTCGCGACGATCATCATCGGACTCGTCTTCCTGCCGTTGATGTTCCTGGAGGGCATCGAGGGCCGCTTCTTCCGCCCGCTCGGCATCGCCTTCGTGGTGTCGCTCCTGGCCTCGCTCGTCGTGGCCCTGACCGTGACTCCGGCGCTGTGCCGCCTGCTCCTGCGCGTCGATCCGCGAAAAAGCGAGGCGCGCGAGGGGTTCCTGGTCCGGGCCCTGAAGCGCGTCTATCTCCCGATGGTCCACTTCGCGCTGCGCCGCCGGGCGCTCGTGCTGTCGGCCGCAGCTGCCGTGACCGCGGCAACCGTCCTGCTGGGCGCGACCTTCGGCACGTCGTTCCTGCCGGAGTTCAACGAGGGCACGTTCACCGTCGGCCTCTTCGCGCCGCCGGGGACGTCGCTCGGCGCCAGCGACCGCATGGCGGCGGCGATCGAGAAGGGCATCCTCCAGATCGAGGGCGTGCGCAGCGTGACGCGCCGCACCGGACGCGCGGAGCGCGACGAGCACGCCGAACCGGTCAGCAACTCCGAGATGGAGGTCACGGTCCTGCCCGGCTTCCGCAAGGACGACGTCCGCGCGCGCATCAGCGCGGTGCTGAAGCAGGTGCCCGGGATCACCTCGAACGTCGGCCAGCCGATCGAGCACCGCCTGAGCCACATCCTCTCGGGGACTCCCGCCGCCATCGCGATCAGCGTGTACGGCGACGACCTCGACGTGCTGCGGGGGATCGCGCGCGAGCTCGAGACCGAGCTGGAGCGGCTGCCCGGCGCACGGGACGTCGCGGCCAACCGCGAGGTGATGATCCGGTCCGTGCCGATCGAGTATCGCCCCGAGGACCTCGCGGCCTATGGCCTGACGCCGCTCTCCGCCGCGCACCAGGTGCGGGACGCGATCTTCGGGGTCCTGGTGGCCGAGGTGAACGAGGGCGTGCGTCGCTACGGCCTCTCCGTGCGGCTGCAGCCGGAGTCGCGCCGCGACATCGACGACGTCCGCGCCCTGGTGCTGCGCGGCGCGGGGGGCGCTCTCGTGCGCCTCGAGGAGGTCGCCGACGTCGGCCCCGAGCTGGCCTCGAACCTGATCACGCGCGAGAACTCGCAGCGCAAGGCCGTCATCTCGCTGAACGTCGACGAAGGCGCGAACCTGGGGCACCTGGTCGCCGAGGTCCAGCGCCGCGTCGACCCGATCGTGCAGCGTCACGGCTACACCGTGAAGTACGGCGGGCAGTTCGAGGCCCAGCAGTCGGCCAGCCGGGCAATCCTGCTGTTCAGCGGCATCGTGCTGCTCGTGATGCTCGTGCTGCTCGACCTCGCGATCGGGTCGCTGCGCGTCGCGCTGCTCGTGCTGGTGAACCTGCCGCTGGCGCTCATCGGCGGCGTGCTGGCCGTCTTCCTGTCCGAGTCGCCCGACGTGCTCGGCAACGTCGCCGGCCTGTTCGGCCGCGGTGTCTACACGCCGCCGGTGCTCTCGATCGCGAGCCTGGTGGGCTTCATCACGCTGTTCGGAATCGCCGTGCGCAACGGGATCCTGCTCGTGAACCACTACGCCTACCTGCGGGAGCACGAGGGCCGTTCGCTCCACGACGCCATCGTGCAGGGCTCGCTGGAGCGGGTCGTGCCGATCCTGATGACCGCGCTGACGGCCGCCCTGGCGCTCGTGCCGATCGTCGTCGAGGGCGATCAGCCCGGCAACGAGATCCTGGCCCCGCTGTCGACCGTGATCCTGGGCGGCCTGCTGACCTCGACCTTCTTGAACCTCGTTCTCGTCCCCGCGGGCTACGCGGCGCTGCACTCCGTGCGCGGCCGCCACGCCGGGGAGCCGACCTCCTGACCCCCGCAGCGGTGATCCCATCAAATACACGTCTTCGCTCTTCGCGAGCCTCGCGCTGGTCCTGACCTTCGGCTGTGGCGATCGCGCCGAGGAGCCCGCCCCGCAATCTGGAGCGGCTCCGGACTCCGCGCGTGCGCCCGCTGACCCGGGGGGCCACGAGCACGCCGAGGAGTCGCTCGGCACGATCCGGATCGGCGACCTGCAGGTCGCGCTGGCCCAGGGCCACGGGGCGCTGTCCGCCGGCGCCGAGGGCCACCTCGTCGTCCAGCTGCCGTACTCCGACGGCGGTTCGACGGTCGTGCGCGCCTGGATCGGGACCGAGGACCGCACGCGCTCCTACGTCGGCAAGGGCGAGTACGCGCCTTCCCACGACGACTACTACGTCCACGCGACCGCTCCGGACCCGCTGCCGGAGGAAGTCCGGTGGTGGGTCGAACTCGAGCAGCCGGACGGCACGCGGCTCGTCGGCTCCGCCGCGCCGATCGTCGAGTAGGGCCTCGAGTAGCGCCTCGCGCGGGCGGGCCGTCGCCTACGGCGGGTCGATGCCTCGCCGCGCGTTGTCGAACAGGAACCTCCAGTGCAGCGCCATGCCGAGCAGTACGGCGAAGTGCCAGACCTCGTGCGGTCCGAGGATCCCGGGGACGAGGGTCGGCCACTCGAGCCCGAGCAGGATCGCTCCCACCGAGTACGCGACGCCGCCCAGGACGACGGGCCGGATGACGGCTGTGCCGACGCGACGCCAGACGACGATCCCCGACGCCGCGGCGATCCAGCCGAGCAGCAGATAGACCGTCGTGCCGAGACCGCGCGGAAGGCGGTCGTGGAACACGGTGAAGAGGGTGATCCCCAATGCGGCGAGGCTCCACATGACCGCGAGCACACCCCAGCGCGCGGCGCCGCGGAAGAAGATGCCCTGGACGGGCGTGTGCGTTCCGGCGATCATCACGAAGATCGCGGCCTTGTCGAGGCGCGCGAGCACGGAGCGGCCGGCGCTACCCTCCGGAAGCATGTGGTACACGCCGCTCATCGAAAGCAGGAAGACGGACGCGAACGCGTACACGGCGAGGAGCGCGATCCGCACGCGGTCGCCTCGTCCGCGCCGAAGCAGCGGAACGGCGAGCCCGGCGAATACCAGCGCCCCGACGAGGTGCGTCAGCGCTCCGACGGGCTCCTGGAACCCCGGCAGTGGATGGGCTTGCATGGAGTGGGTGGGACCTCGCTCGGGCCTTCCTTGGCGCACGTATCCTCCTCGCGGGTCGGCCGCGAGTGCCATACGGGAACGTGCGGACGCGCGCCGGGGCGGGAGGACCTCGGCCCATCGCGCGCCGCCGCGCGAGTTCGAAGGGCCGAGGGGGCGAGGGGCCCGGACGACCCCGCCAGGGCGTCTGCTCTGCGCCCCTGTTCGGGGGCATATGAGCACTTGGGTGTATTCTCCTGTACGGTGTCTTCGGGCGATAACGGACACTCCCGAGAGAGGTCGACAACCCCGCGCTCCTGCGAATCCTAAGCGCTTGTTTTTCAGGAGTTTACGAGATCCTCCCGCCTGTGCCCGGGGCGGCCTCCCGACGGCGCAACCCCCGCCATTCAAGGTACCCCTGGAGGATCAAGGAGCAATATCATGACACGCCACGGACGAAGGCTCCTGGTGCCCGGTCTCGTCGCATTCTCACTCGTTCTCGCCGGCTGTCCTGAAGACGGCGACGACGGCGCTCAGGGACCGCCAGGCCCGACGGTGATCAATGCCTCGACGGTCTCCGACAGCTTCCTCGCGGGACTGGACGTCGTGAGCACGATCACGGACGTCCAGATCTCCAGCCCGCCGAAGGTGACCTTCACGCTCGCGACCACGGAGGACGTCCCGATCATCGGCATCGTGCCCTTCTGGGAGGCCTCGAACAACTACGTGCGCTTCACGATGACCAAGCTCGTGCCCGGCACCCCGGACAGCTGGGTCTCGTACACGCGCGACGCGGTCTCGAACGATCCGGACTACGACACGGGAACCGAACTCGTCGACCACCTCGACGGGAGCTACACGTTCACCTTCGCGACCGACGTGACGGCGGTCCCCGGTATTCCGTACGAGCCGATGCTCACGCACCGTCTCGCGGGACAGCTGGGCTCCGGCTCCATCTCGCTGGAAGCCCAGAACTTCGTCTACGACTTCGTGCCGGCCGGCGGCCCCGTGACGCACGAGCGCAACATCGCGGTGATGGAGTCCTGCAACGAGTGCCACGACGACCTGGTCTTCCACGGCCGCCGTTTCCTGGCCGAGTACTGCGTCACCTGCCACAACCCGGACCTGGCCTCGGGCGAGGGCGACATGGCGTTCATGATCCACAAGATCCACAACTCGGGCACCTTCAGCGTCCTCGACGGTGGCGTCTCCTACGCGGAGGTGACCTATCCCCAGGACCTCGCGAACTGCCGCAAGTGCCACGACGCGATGGATCCCGAGACTCCGCAGGGCGACCACTGGAAGATGGTGCCGAGCGTCGAGGCGTGCTTCGGCTGCCACGTGGAGGCCAACCACCCCGGTGGCGCTCCTCCGCCCGACAACAGCATCTGCAACGTCTGCCACGGCCCGGGCATGGTCTCGGACATCGAGGTCGTCCACACGACGCCGAACGCCACGCCCAACAACCCGTTCTTGCTCGCCGGTCAAGTCGAGATCGCGTACGAGCTGATGGACGCGAGCGTCGACATGATGACGGGCGACGTCACGATCAACTGCCGGATCCTCAGCGACGGCACGCCGCTCGACGTGGCGAACCTCCCGGCCGACCTGGCCGGACCGGGCCGCTATCCGGCGTTCCTGCTGGCCTGGGCGCTGCCCCAGGACGGGATCGCCACGCCGCAGGACTACAACAACCTCGGCCAGCGGGCGGCGCAGCCCCTGAGCCTCGACCTCGACGGCTTCCTGGGGGGGCCGGGCCCGCTCGGCACCCACGCCTACGACGGCTTGACGGGCGTGAACACGTTCGTCGTCACCGACCCCGCGAGCCAGTATCCGATGGGCGCCACGCTGCGCGCGGTGGGCCTGCAGGGCTACTTCGAGCAGGACATCCTGGGCGAGATCGTGTCGCTCCACACTCCGTCCGTCACCGTCGGGGTGACCGGGGACGTCGAGCGCCGCACGGTCGTCGACAGCATGAAGTGCGGAAACTGCCACGAGTGGTTCGAAGGCCACGGCGGCAACCGCACCTTCAACATGCAGATCTGCACGATGTGCCACGTGCCGAACCTGAGCAGCACGGGACGGACGGTCGTCGATCCGACGCTTCGCAGCCTCGACATCGACATCGCGGCCGCCGTGATGGACGGGTCGCTCGACCCGAGCGTCGATCCCAACGATCCGTTGACCTACCCCGAGGACGCGCAGAGCTTCAAGGACCTGGTGCACAGCATCCACGCGGCCGGAGACCGCACGCGGCCGTACCAGCACGTGCGTGGACCCTCGCGTCAGGCCTACTACGACTGGAGCGAGATCACGTTCCCGCGCGGCGCGAGCACCAGCAACTGCAACCTCTGTCACGAGGACGGCACCTACGAGCTGCCGCTCCCCGACGACGTGCTCGCGACCACGGTCCGCACCAGCGGCGTGGCCGACGGGCTGGACCCCTCGGTGATGGCCGCGGAGACCGCGTTCACGATGGTTCCGAACGCCACGGACTGGGTCAACTCGCCCACCGCGAGCGCCTGCCTGGGTTGCCACACGAGCCAGGCGGCCATGGCGCACATGGAGCTGAACGGCGCCCAGGTCTCGCTGCCCAACAGCACGAGCTGGTGGACGAACCGCAGCATGCTGCCGATGCTCAGCCTCGAGTCGTGCTCGGTCTGCCACGGCCCGGGCAAGATCTCGGACATCGACGTCGTCCACAACCGATAGCGGGTCTCCGGACCTGGCACCGACAGGAGCCCTCGCCTCGGCGGGGGCTCCTCTGCGTTTGCGCCCGGACCTCGGCGGAGCGTTCCGCGGGCTCCCCGGGCGGGGAGAGGCGCGACACTCCCACGGGCCGTCGCGTAGGGTCTGCGGGAGGGGCTCGCCGCCCCCTGCGACGAGACTCGAGACGACACGGAGGCGACATGGCACACGAGAAGATCGACGGGCAGTGTCTGTGCGGGCGAGTGCGCTACCGGCTCGCGGGCGAGGTCCTGTCCTTCCAGTACTGCCACTGCTCGCGCTGCCGCAAGTTCACCGGTAGCGCGCACGCGGCCAACCTCTTCGTGCGGCCCGGCGACCTCGCGTGGACCGCCGGAGAGGACGGCGTCGGGACCTACGTGCTCCAGGGCGAGCCGAGCTTTCCGACGGCCTTCTGCAGAACCTGCGGCTCGTCGCTGCCCAGCATGTCGCAGACCGGCAAGTACTGGGTCGTGCCCGCGGGAACCCTCGTGGACGACCCGGGCGTCGCGCCGGCCCGCAGCATCTTCTGGGGCAGCCGCGCCCCGTGGTTCCGCGCGACGGGCGACCTGCCGACGCACGACGAGCTGCCCGACCCGCCGCCCGGCAAGTAGACGACCCGCGCGCGTGGACCGAGGCGCGCCGGGCTACATTCCGTCGAGGATGGCCTCGAGGGTCGCGTTCGGGCTCATGGCGCGCGCAGTGTGTTCGGGGTCGGGGTGGTAGGAGCAGCCGATGTCGAGCGGGGCGCCCTGGGC
>CAYGPA010000327.1:0-6544 GCA_964351535.1 uncultured Planctomycetaceae bacterium | reverse complement strand
CGAGGACGCCCTGAACGCCACGCGCGCCGCGATCGAGGAGGGCATCGTTCCCGGCGGCGGCGTCGCGCTCCTGCGCGCGGCCGAGGCCGTGTCGCAGATGCGGGTGCGCGGAGACGAGTCCTTCGGACGCACGATCGTCGAGAAGGCGCTCGAGGCTCCCCTGCGCCAGATCGCGGACAACGCCGGCGCCGACGGCTCCGTCGTCGTCGAGATGGTGCGCGAGAAGGGCAAGTCCCACGGCTTCAACTCCCTCACCGGCGAATACGTCGACATGTTCAAGGCCGGCGTCATCGACCCGGTCAAGGTCGTCCGCAGCGCGCTGCAGAACGCCGCGTCGATCTCGGGGCTGCTCCTGACCACCGACTCGATGGTCACCGAGCTCCAGGAAGAGGGCACCAAGGTCGACGGCAGCATTGCCTGAGACCGGTAGCCTGCCGGCCCCTCCGCCCCTCCCGCGCCCCCCCCCCGCCCCGCCGCGGCCCGGGAGCCGCGCGCCCGGGCGCGCCGGCCACCCCTCCGGCCCCTCGGCGCTCCCGGCTCGCCTCGCGGCGATCCGGGAGCCGCCCGATCGGGCCCGCAACCGAGCCCCCCGCCCCCGCGGTCTCCCCATGCCCCGCCCCCCCGGCCCACCCATGAGCGGCAAGCGCGACTACTACGAGATCCTGGGAGTCGCACGCGAGGCGAGCGCCGACGAGCTGAAGAAGGCCTATCGCAAGCTCGCGCTCGATCACCACCCCGACCGGAACCAGGGCGACCCCGAGGCCGAGCAGCGCTTCAAGGACGCGGCCGAGGCGTACGACGTGCTCGGCAACGCCGAGAAGCGTGCGCAGTACGACCAGTTCGGACACCAGGCCTTCGCCCAGGGCGGCGGGTACGCCGGCGCCCGCTTCACGAACGTCGAGGACATCTTCGAGGCCTTCGGCGACGTCTTCGGCGGCAGCATCTTCGGCGACCTCTTCGGCGGCGGCCGTCGCCGCCGCGGTCCGCGCCCCGGGCGCGACCTGAAGATCGTCATCGACCTGACGCTCGAGGAGATCGACCAGGGCGTCGAGCGCACGATCGCCCTGAAGCGCCAGGAGTTCTGCGAGACGTGCAGCGGCACCGGCGCGAAGCCGGGCACCGACTGGCACTCGTGCGCGACCTGCGCGGGCCGCGGCCAGGTGCACCGCAACCAGGGCTTCTTCACGGTGGCCGCCCCGTGCCCGACGTGCAGCGGCGCCGGTCAGGTGCTCGAAGCGCCCTGCGACGGCTGCCGCGGCAGCGGACATCAGGGCGTGAAGGGCGAGGTGACCATCACGATCCCCGCGGGCATCGAGGAGGGCGTGCGCCTGCGCATTCCCGAGGCCGGCGACGTCGGTGCGCGCGACGCGCCGCGCGGAGACCTCTACTGCGTGGTTCGCGAGGTCCAGCACAAGATCTTCCAGCGCAACGGCGCCGACGTGTTCACGGAAGTGCCCGTGTCCTTCGCGCAGCTGGCGCTCGGCGACAAGGTCGAGATCCCCACGCTGCGCGGCAAGGCCGACATGGCGATCCCCGCGGGCACGCAGGCCGGCAAGATCTTCCGTCTGCGCGGCCAGGGCCTGGCGCACCTCGAGGGCCGCGGCCGCGGAGACCAGCTCGTCCGCGTCTTCGTGGAGGTTCCGACCAAGCTCACGGAGCGCCAGAAGGAGCTCCTGGGAGAGTTCGCCGACATCGAGCGCAAATCCTCGGGCTCGAAGTCTTTCTTCGAGAAGATCGTCAACTACTTCAACTGAGACCGCAGCCATGCGAGCCAAGAAGAAGCGCGACCAGGAGAGCGAAGCCGAAGCGGACCGGTCCGTGGCCTCGGGGCAAGAGGGAGCCGAAGCCGAGCGAGGCGACCAGCTCGACCTGCAGGACGCACTCGAGCGCTGGAAGCGCGCCCAGGCCGACTACCAGAACCTGAAGCGCCGTCAGCAGACGGACATCGACGCGGCCGTGCGCCGGACGGTCCAGCCGCTGCTCGAGGACCTGCTGCGCGTCGCCGATCACTTCGACATGGCGCTCACCGCGCCGACGACCACCGACGAGAGCAAGGCCCTGGCCGACGGCGTGCGCCTGATTCGCGATCAGCTGGAGCGCACGCTGCAGCAGGCCGGAGTTCAGCCCCTCGACGCCTCGGGCGCGCTCGACCCGACCCTCCACGAGGCCGTCGCCACGGTCCCCGACGCCGACGCGGAGCCGGGCACGATCCTCGACGTCATCCAGCGCGGCTACCTGTGGAACGACGTCGTCTTGCGGCACGCCCGCGTGCGCGTGGCGGTCGCACCCCCGGCCGAGCAACCAGAATAGACGACCGATGCCTACCTACGACTACCTGTGCGAGGCCTGCGGGCATCGGCTCGAGATCTTCCAGTCGATCACCGAGAGCGCCAAGCGCAAGTGCCCGAAGTGCGGGAAGCTCAAGCTGCAGCGCCAGATCGGCGCCGGCGCGGGGATCCTCTTCAAGGGCTCGGGCTTCTACCAGACGGACTATCGCTCCGACTCGTACCGCGAGGGCGCGAAGTCGGAGAAATCGGAAAGCTCGAAGGCCGAGAAGAAGCCCGAGTCGAGCGGCGACAAGCCGTCGCCCGCCAAGGACGCGAAGCCGAAGAAGGCCAAGGACGACTGAGTCGCCGCGGCTCAGGTCGCGGCCACGCCGAGGAACAGGCGCTCGATCAGCTCCGCCAGGCCGTCGGAGTCGCGCGGGCCGATCACGAGGTCCGCGAGCTCGAGCACCTCGGGCATGCCGTCGGCCACGGCCACGCCCAGTCCGGCGGGCCCGAACATCGGCAGGTCGTTGGTCGCATCCCCCACCGCGACGATGCGCTCGGGCGGGATGCCGTAGAGCTCCTCACAGAGCCTCAGGGCCTCACCCTTGCCCCGGCACGGAGGGTGGACGTCCGCGGCCGCGAGCCTCGAGCCGCGGTGCGTGGGCAGGACGCTCATCGGGAAGTGGGTCGTGTAGACGGGCTGGTCGATGGCCCGCTCGAGATCCTCCGCGAAGATCGCGGAGCTCGGGTACCGCTCGGAGAAGAGCGTCACGCGGATGGTGCGATCGCGTCGCAGCTCGTCGCGGCCGACGAGTGCCAGGTCCGTCATCCAGTGCAGCGCGGAGCGCTCCTCGTCGTTGCGGGGCGCCAGCGCGTACTTCGCGCCCGCGCACATCACCGCGATCGCCAGGTCGTGCTGGAGGCCGAACTCGATCGCGCGGTCGCGCGTGCGGTTGGAGAGCGTGCGCTCCTCGATCAGCCGCTCCCTGGCCGGGCACCAGACCCCGGCGCCGTTGTAGACGACCGCCGGCGTGTCGAGCTCGAGGCTGCGCAGCACCGGGATCGTGGCCTGCTCCGAGCGCCCGGTGGCGATCATCACGCGCACCCCCCGCTCGCGGGCCGCGGCGATCGCCGCGCGCGTGCGCGGACGAATGGCGTCCTCCTTCCCGACGAGGGTCCCGTCGAGGTCGAGGAGCAGGGCGTCGTAGTCGCGATCGAACACGGCGCGCCAGTTTGGCGGCGCGGCGGGTCGATGCAAGCGCCGCGGCGGGCCGCGGCGCTGCGCACCGACGGGAGGGCGCGGAGTCGAGACTCCGCGTCCTCCCGTCGGTGCGTCAGGGCAGCGTGATCGTCACGGGCTCGTTCTCGCCCTGGACGACCTCGATCTCCTCGTCGGGGATCGGCTCCCCTTCGTCGCCGCCGCCGGATCCGAAGTTCATGCGTCGAAGATTCAGGCTCCAGGTTCCCGGCTTGAGCCCGCGCAGCCGCGCGAAGCCGTCGCTGACGAACTCCGTCTTCGGTTCCAGCCCCTCCGCGTCGTCCGCGAACCTGGCGATGACCAGCAGGTTCCGCGCCGACGACCCGTCGGGGTTGTTCAGGTTCACGAGGATCTCGCCCGCCGGAGCGAGCTCGACGTCCACGCCGCCGCGCAGCTGGTCGTCTCCGACCGTCACGGGGTCGGACTTCGCGGGCTGCGAGGCGTCGTCGTCCACGCGCACCACGAGCGACACGCCGGTCTGGATGCCGCGCAGGCTGTAGCGCCCGTCCTGGTCGGTGCGCGTGTCGTTGGTCTGGCCGAAGGGGTCGCTGGAGACGCTGACGCCGCCTCCGCCCCCGGTGTCGACGTCCGCGGTGATGAAGACGCTGCGCATCACGGTGCGCGGCCCGCTGTCCTCTTCCTGCGCGCGCTCGGCCCAGACGCGCGCGCCCGCGACGGGCTCCCCGGCCTCGTTCGTGATGCGCCCCTCGAGGATCCCGACGGAGAGCTCCGCGTCGAAGCGCTCGTCGGCGTAGACGTCCAGCTCGAACTCCGCGGGCATGCGGCGGTCGGGGTGCGTCACGACCAGCTCGTAGTCGCCGGGCTTCACGCCCTGGATGCTGTAGCGCCCGTCGCCGTCGGTGTCCGCGTGCTTGCCGCCGCCGCCCATCATGGCCTGCATGCGCTCATGCTGGGACGCGTTGCGCTTGCGCAGCTCGACCTTGGCGCCCGCGAGCGGCTCGCCGGACTCGCGCACGCGGCCGTAGACCTCCAGCTCGTCGGGAGCCACGAGAACGACCTCGTGCTCGCCTTCGTCCGCGACCGCGACCGTCGACCAGCTGTCGTCCTCGCGATCGAGGCCGTCGCCCTGGATCACGAAGTCGACGTCGGCGTCGCCGTCTCCGACGAACATCGCCGGGCCGCCGTCCTCGGCCGGCCGGAAGGAGTGCACGCCCTCGACGAGGTGGGCGAACGTGACCTCACCGCGCGCGTCGGTCACGTGGCCCTGGCCGTGGCCGAAGAACCCGCCGAAGCCGCCGCTGGCGTCGTCCGGGTCGCGGTGCTCGATGCGCCGGCCCGCGACGGCCTGCCCGGCGGAGTCCAGCAGCCGCACGAGCACGGTCCCGCCCGGGCTCAGCTCGACGATGCGCTCGTCCGGCGACGCGCTGCCGACGTAGAACGGTTCGCTCTCGTGGTCCGCGAAGTCGCCGTGGCGGACGCGCAGCAGGCAGTCCGCGTTCTCGAAGGTCGAGACGAGCGCGACGCCCTCGTCGTCGGTGGTCGCACGCCGCGAGTTGGCGGAGTTGTGGACGACCTCGCCGTTCTCCTCCTCGATCTCGATCCGCACCCCGAAGGCGCCGCCCGGGTCGGGCTCGATCTTCTCGAGCGTCACCCGGGCACCCGGGACCGGCTCGCCGCTCGTCCCGTCGAGCACCGTGACGTGCAGCAGCGGAACCGGCCGGAGCTCGATCCGCCCGAGATCGACGTCGGCCTCGGCCGAGAGGACGATGTCGCGCTGCTCGTAGGGTTCGTAGCCCACGGCCTCGATCGCGAGCGTCGCGCGGTCGTTCGAGCCGCGCGGACGCAGGTTCCCGAAGCGCACGCGCCCGTCCGCGTGGGTGCGCCGGCGCTTGCCGTCCTCGTCGAGCAGCGGCGCGGGGAAGCGCAGGCCGGCGCGCACGTTGAACTCGGTGATCGGTTGACGCGTCTTGCCGTCGACGACCTGGAAGACGAGGGCCGACTCGATCTGGTAGCGCAGTTCCACGCCGCGATCGCCCGGTCGGACGCCGACCGTGTCCGAGCGCCGCTGGTCGATGCCTCCGGAGCCGGTCTCGTAGGCCACGAGCTCGTAGCCCTGCCCGCCGCGCAGGCCGCGGATGGCGAAGCGGCCGTCGGGACCGATCGCGGCGCGGCGCGTCTCCGCGTCATGCGCGTCCCCGAGGATCGTGAACTGGCCCGCGGCGTGTCCGTCGTCCCGACTCGGGCGCGCGCGCACCTCCATCTCCGCAGCCTCGCCGGGGATCTCCAGCACGCGGCCGTGGACCTCGTAGCCGGGCTCGAGCGCGACCTCGACGTGCTCGGGACCGCGACCCCAGTCGGCGGTGCCCGTCACGATCGCGTCCGGGTGGTCCTCCGTCGCGACCAGCAGCCGCCACGGCCCGGGCTTGAGCTCGTCGACCAGGAACGCACCGTCGGCGCCGGTCGTGCCGACGGGGACACCGCTCCTGCCGCCGCCGAAGAAGAACACGTTGCGCGACGCCGTCGGTTCGAGGCGGAACACCTCGGCCTGGGCCACGGGGCTCCCGGTCGCGTCGACCACGCGCCCCGAGACGGCGGCGCCGGCCGACAGCGCGAGGTCGCCGACGTCGAGATCGCCGTCGCCCGGCAGCGCCAGATCGCTGCGGTCCAGCGGCGCGTGACCCGGCGAGCGCACGGCCAGCGTGACGCCGCCCGCCTGGAGCCCCGCGAGCGCGAAGCGGCCCGCGGCGTCCGTCTCGGCCTCGCGCAGGCGCACCCAGGAGAACGACGACATCGCCTCGGCGTCGAGCGGCATCCCGACCAGGCCGTTGCGATTGGCCGCCAGCACGCGCGCACCCGCGAGCGGCGCGCCGTCCGCGTCCAGCACGCGGCCGCGCAGCGCCGGACCGTGCTCGGCGTCCTCGGCCCCCCGGGCCGCCGCGACGGGGGCGGGCTCCGCGCCCACCGCCTCGATGCGGTCCGCGGGCTCGGGCCGATCCGGCGCGGTCTCGGGCGCCACGAGCTCGGCCGCCCCGTTCGAGGCCGGCTCGGCGCCGCG
>CAYGPA010000326.1:0-6547 GCA_964351535.1 uncultured Planctomycetaceae bacterium | reverse complement strand
CGCTCGAGCTGCGCTGGGAGATCCCCGCCGACGCGCCCAACCTCGCGCGCGCCGGTCTCCTGCTCGGTGGCGGTGCCTATGAGGAGCTCCTGTTCCGCGTGGGCCTCTACAGCCTGGTCTACCTGCTGTTCGCGAAGCTCCTGCGCGCGCCGGGAGAGGGCTACGGCGGCCGCAGGCTCGCCGCGGAGGCGCTCGCGCTGCTGCTCTCGTCGATCGCGTTCAGCCTGTTCCACCTGCGCGTGGTGACGAAGTTCCTCGGGGCCGGCGGCGAGGCCTTCGATCCCGGGGTCTTCACGTGGCGCGCGCTGGCGGGCATCCTGCTCGCCGTGATCTTCCGCTGGCGCGGTCCGGGTGTCGCGGCCTGGACCCACGGCGTCTTCAACGTCGCGCTGCTGCTCGGCATCGGTCCGGAGACCTCGCCATGACCCGTTTCTTCGTCGGTATCACCGGGGCCAGCGGTCACCTCTACGCCGAGCGCCTGCTCCAGGCCTTGACGGCCGCGGGCTGCGACGTCGACGTCGCGATCACCGGCGCGGGCGTGAAGGTGCTGCGGCACGAGCTCGGCGTCGACGCCGGTCGGCACGGCGAGCGGCTCGAGCTCGCGCTGCCCGGATGGATCGGGGCCGAGGCCGCCGAGCGCGTGCGCGTCTTCCGCACCGATGCCGTCGAGGCGCCGCCCTCGTCGGGAACGTCGCTGACCGGCGGCGTGATCCTCTGTCCGTGCAGCATGGGCACGCTGGCGCGCGTCGCGGCGGGCTTCAGCTCGAACCTCGTGGAGCGCGCGGCGGACGTGGCCCTGAAGGAGGGGCGCCGCCTGGTCGTCGTGCCGCGCGAGACGCCGCTGTCGGAGATCCACCTCGAGAACCTGCTGCGCCTCGCGCGGCTCGGCGCGATCGTGCTGCCCGCGATGCCGGGCTTCTACCACGATCCGCGCAGCGTCGAGGACCTGGTCGACCACGTCGTCGGCAAGGTGCTGGACCGGCTGCGCGTCGAGAACTCGGTGGGGGCGCGCTGGAAGGGCCTGGCGGAACCTCCGCGCGAGCCGGGCGTGGAGCCGCCGGGTGGCGCGGCGGGCTCCGGCGGGGACGTTCCGTGACCGCGGTCTCCGGTGGACTCGGCGACTACCTGCGACTGATCAAGTTCAGCCACTCGATCTTCGCGCTGCCGTTCGCGCTGCAGGCGGCCTGGCTCGCCGCGGGAGGCGTCCCGTCCCTGCGCGCGCTCTGCTGGATCGTCGTGTGCGCGGTGGCCGCGCGCACCGCGGCGATGGGGTTCAACCGCCTGGTCGACCGTCGCCTCGACGCCGAGAACCCGCGCACGAGCGCGCGCGAGCTGCCGAGCGGCAAGGTCTCCGCGGCCGGCGTCGCGGCCATGACCGTCCTGAGCGCGGCCGTCTTCGTCGCCGGCGCGTTCGCGCTGGGGCCGCTCGCGGGTCGGCTGTCCTTCCCCGTGCTGGCCGTGCTGCTCGGCTACAGTCTGACCAAGCGCTTCACGTGGCTCGCGCACATGGTCCTGGGCCTGGCGCTGGCGCTCGCGCCGCTCGGTGCGTGGATCGCCGTGCGCGGCAGCCTCGCGGGCGACCTGTCGCCGCCGCTCTTGCTGGCGGCCGCCGTGCTCACCTGGGTCGCGGGGTTCGACCTGATCTACGCCTGCCAGGACGCCGAGTTCGACGCGCAGCGAGGCCTGCACTCGATTCCCGCGCGGTTCGGTTCGGCCGCGGCCCTGCGTCTCGCGCGCGTGCTGCACGTGGCCACGGTCCTGCTGCTGCTCGGTGTCGCCTGGCGCGCGGACCTCGGCTGGATCTTCTACGCGGCGGTCGCGCTGGCCGCCGCCGTGCTCGCCTGGGAGCACTCGCTGGTCTCGCACGACGACCTCTCGCGCGTGGACGTCGCGTTCTTCACCGCGAACGGCTGGGTCGGCGTGGGGCTGTTCGCGGGTCTGGCGCTGGACCTCGCGCTCCTCGGCTGAAGTCCGCTGCGCTCGCTCCGGGAATCGGAGAACTTCTCGAAGCCGCCGTACTCTCGACCCACGCACTAGGATGGCGGGCATGACCAGCCCCCTCTCCCGCACGCCTCTCGTTGTCGCCCTGCTCCTCTTTGCGGCTACCCCGGCCGCGGCCCGCGGCGAGGTCGTCGGTCTGGAGGTCGGCAGGCTGCTCTCCGGCGTCGGCGCCGCGGGGGATGAGCTCGGTCGATCCCTCGCGCTGGACGGAGACTGGTTGGCGGTCGGCGCTCCGCGTGCAGCCAACGGAGGCGCCGTCGATCTCTTCGAGCGCCGCGCATCGGGCTGGACCTGGACCCAGCGCCTGCCAGCGCCGGAAGGCGGCCCCGGGAGTTTCGGAGCAGCCGTCGACCTCGATGGTCGTCGCCTCGTGGTAGGAGACCCGCAAGACGGCGAGCTCGGTCTCTACGCGGGCGCTGTTCACGTCTTCGAACTCGTTGGCGGAGTCTGGCGATGGGTCGTCAAGTTCGCGCCGAACGGAACCGGGCCCGACCATCGGGTGGGCTCGTCCGTCGCCCTGGATGGCGACACGTTGCTGGTGGGCGCTCCCATGAACGGCTTCTACTCCGTCGGCGCCGCCTTCGTCTTCGTCCACTCGGGAGTCTCCTGGACTCAGGTCGCGTGGTTGAGCCCGGCGATCCCGGTGGATGCGGCGAGGTTCGGCATCTCCGTCGCACTGGAGGGCGATACGGCCGTCGTCGGTGCGATCTTCGCGAAGGGTTACTCGCCTGGAGCCGCCCACGTGTTCACTCGCCAGGGATCCACCTGGACCCTGTCCGCCGTGCTTCAGGCCCCCGGAGGCGAGCAGTTCACAGGCTTCGGCTCCGCCGTCGATCTCGACGGAGATCTTCTCGTCGTCGGAGCCCCGGAGGACACCATCGCCGGAATCTGGGGAGGCGCCGGATACGTGTACGCGCGTGCACCCAGCACCGAGGTCTGGTCCCTGCAGGCCTACCTGTCGGTCCAGGAGCCGGCCAACGGACGCCGGCTGGGCGTCGACGTGAGCGTGCGAGGTTCCCGGATTCTGCTGGGGGCTCCCCAGAACGCACCCGGCAATCTCGCACTGGGCGAAGCCTACGTGTTCGTGCTGGACGGCGCGCAGTGGGTCCAGTCCGCGCGTCTGACTGCTGCGGACACGGTCTCCCTGTCCTTCGGGCTGGCGGTCGCCCTGGGCGAGGACGAAGCGCTCGTGGGCGCGCCCTACGACTCCGACCTCGGAGGGGGGTCGGGCTCCGCCGTGGTTTTCGAGCTGCAGCGGGCGGCGGTGTCGTACTGCACCGGCAAGATCAACTCGTCGGGGTGCGTTCCGGCCTTGACGACGACGGCCTCCGCCAGCGCGAGCAGCCAGAACCCGTTCGCGATCACGATGCGCGATGCCCTGCCCGGCGAAAGCGGCGTCCTGCTGTACGGCTTCGGGAAGGCCGGCCTGCCGTTCCACGGCGGAACGCTCTGCGTGAAGCCTCCCGTGGCGCGCTGGTTGCCGGCGACGCAGGCGCAGGCCGGGGGCGCGCCGCCGTGCGACGGGGTGCTCACACGCGACTTCAACGAACGCGTGCAGAGTGGCGCCGACGTCCTGCTGACAGCGGGGCAGCGAGTGAGCGCCCAGTGGCTGCAGCGCGACCCGTCCGATCCGGCCGGCTTCCAGGACTCGCTCTCCAACGCGGTCCGTTTCGTCGTCGGCCCCTGACCGCGCGCGTTCAGCGCAGGCGCGTGCAGTGCTCGCACTCGCAGTCGGGGTCGATCCACGCGTCCGCGGCGATCGGGGCGTCGTCGACCACGTAGCCCAGCGCGGCGAGGCGCGCGGTCCGGGCGGCGGAGGGCGCGGGCCGCCGGCCCAGTCCCAGGCTCCGGGCGTCGAGGAGCCAGTCCACGAGGGCGGGGCGCAGCCGGCGGACGACCTCGGGATGCTCGTCGGCGGCGTCGTGGAGGCACTGCGGATCGTTCGCGAGGTCGTAGAGCTCGACGGCGTGCGCCACCTTGGGGACGGCGAAGCGCGCCTCGTGGTCGCGCAGGTGCAGCACGAGGTGCCAGCCCTGGTGCGTGACGGCCGCGGACCAGGCGTTCGAGGAGAGCGCGAAGCGTGGGCCCGAGGCTCGCCCCTCCGCGAGGAGCGAGCGCCCGGGGAAGCCGGGCGCCTCGACGTCGGCGAGCTCCAGCAGCGTGCGTCCGAGGTCGATCTGCGCGACCGGCCCGGAGACGCGCTCGCCGGCCGGAGCGCCCGGCCAGGAGAGGATCAGCGGGATGTGCAGCGTGTCCGGCAGCAGCACGGAGTGGTTGAAGTAGCTGCCCTGCTTCTCGAAGACCTCGCCGTGGTCCGACGTGAACGCCAGCACGCCCGCCCCGAGCCGCGGATGAGAGAGCAGCGGAGCCAGCGCCGCGTCGAGGTAGGCGACCTCGGCGCGATACTGAGCGCGCGGATAGTCGAGGTCGCGCACGTCGGCGTACTCCGCGGGGATGCAGCGCTCCGGGATGCCGGTCGGGGGAAGGTCCGGGTCGAACGGGTCGCGCTCCTCCGGGTAGTACAGCCGGTCGTACTCGCCCGGCGGCGCGTAGGGCGTGTGCGCGTCGAAGAGGTGCAGCCACACGAACAGCGGCCGTCCGTCGGCGTCCGGCAGGTCGGCCAGGAGTCGCTCCACCGTCACGCCGCCGTGCCACAGCGTGCCGGGCGCCAGGACGCGGTCGAAACCCTGCTCGAGTCCGCTCTTGCCCGCGCCCAGGAACTCGATGCTGACCGCCGCCCAGGTCGCGAAGCCCGCCTCCGCGAAGCACTCCGCCAGCGTGCGCGCGTCGGCGCCGAGCGACTCGCCGTTGCTGATCAGGCCGCTGTCGCGCGGGTGCACGCCCGTGAACACGGCCGCGTGGGAGGGCTTCGTGATGTTCGTCGTGGACCAGCAGTCCTCGAAGAGGACGCCGCGCGCCGCCAGCGCATCCAGGGCGGGCGTGGCCACCTCCACGTCGCTCCGCGCCGCCGCCAGGTGGTCCGCGCGGTGCGTGTCGGAAACGATCAGCACGACGGTGGCGGCGTCGGAGGCGGGCGCACCGACGACGGGGTCGGCCACGACCCACGCGCCCGACGAGGTCGGCGCGGACGCGTCGGTCACGCGCAGCCGGAGGGGTCCGCGGCCGGGCGGTACGTCGAGGCGCACGCGCGACCAGCGGCCGGCGACGGGCCGGGCGGTTTCTTCGCCGCGCTCTCCGCCGCTCCGGGTCACCTCGAGCTCGAGCGTGGAGTCGTGGGCAGGTCCGTTGCCGAGGTGCGTGACGTGGAGCTCGACGACTTCGCCGTGCGCCGCGTCGAACTCCGCGCCGAGGACCTCTCCGCGGGCGAGCGCGACTCCGCGGCGCGCGTCGCCCGCCACGTCCACCCAGTCCGGGCCGGTCTCCACGCCGGGCAGGAACGCGCTCGACGGGCGTCGCCAGAGCTCGACCGCGCGCAGCTCGCACTCGAGTCCGTCGGGATGGGACGCGACGAGGCGCACCCGGGTGAGCTGCTCCCCGAGGGACGCCGACAGCGCGTCGGACGCCGCGTGGAAGCGCACCGCGCGGGGCTCGTCGCCGGCGGCCACGTCGCACTCCGCCTCGAAGCGACCGCCGGGGCCCGAGAGCGTCAGGCCGAGCCAGGCTCCGCGCGGGAAGCTCCCGACGACGACCACCTCGTTGAAGCTCGCGGGGTCCGTTCGGTCGGGAAACGTGAGCGCTCCGGAGCGCCCGCCGATCCCGAACCGCCCGGTGCCGTCGTCCGCGGTCCGGAACTCGACGTCCTCGCCCCGGGCGCGCCAGCCGCGGCCGTCGGTCGGGACCGGGATTCGCCGGACGACCTCGGAAACGTCCGACCGGCCGGGCGCGACGCGCGCGAGCTGCAGGCGGCGCCACCCGGGCGGTGAAACGGACTCGGGCGCCTCCGCGCTGCAGGCGGTGGCGACCGCGGCCAGCAGGACCGCGGAGATGCAGCTTGATCGTCTCATGGCGCTCCGCGCGGGCCGGCGAGAATAGCACGCCGCGCGGGGCTTCCCGCGCGGCGCTCCGCGGACCGCAGCGCGGCTCAACGCGGCGCGGCCTGTTCTTTCTGGAGGCGTGCTTGCCGTGCGAGCCTGCGCGCGTGCTGCGCGTGGCGGCGCGCGACCTCGTCCGGATCGAGCGGGATGGCGTCGTCCCACTGCGAGAGATCGTAGAGCTCGAGGCCCTCGTCCGTTGCGATCGGCGGGCCGCAGCGCGTGGTCAGCACCCAGCGCGCGAACGCGGTCCGCCAGCGCAGGTCGGCGCGCAGCGCTCCGCGGATGCCCCTGGGCATGGAGCCCAGCAGGTCCGAGTGGAGCACGGCGAAGTGCGCACCCGAGCCCTTCACGCGCGCGTCGTCGAGCAGGTCGACGAGGTTCCGCTGGGCCCCGAGGACGGGCGTGCTCGGTCCCGTCAGGACGCCGACCTTGACCCACAGGCGGTGCACGCGTTGCGCGTCGGGGAAGGGAGCCCGTTCGAGGAACTCGCCGGGCGACGGGCACTCGATCAAGCAGCTGCCGCGGCTCTCGTCGCGGACGCGCTCGTAGAG
>CAYGPA010000325.1:0-6576 GCA_964351535.1 uncultured Planctomycetaceae bacterium | reverse complement strand
GCGCGCGACCCGGGCCTGCACTCGGGCTTCATGATCGCGCAGGTGACGGCCGCGTCGCTCGCGAGCGAGAACAAGTCCCTGGCGCACCCCGCTTCGGTCGACTCGATCCCGACCAGCGCCAACCAGGAGGACCACGTCTCGATGGGCGTGACCGCGGCGCGCAAGGCGCGCGCGATCTGCGAGAACCTCGAGTCGATCCTCGGCATCGAGCTGCTCGTCGCCGCCCAGGCGCAGGAGTTCCACGCGGAGCTCCAGCCCGGCGCCGGCGCGCGCGCGGCCTACGAGTGCGTGCGCGCGCTGATCCCGGCCCACGACGGCGATCGCTACCTGCAGCCCGACCTGCGCGTGGCCCGCGAACTCGTGGCCTCCGGCCGCCTCGTGGCCGCCGTCGAGCGCGCCGTCGGCCCGCTCAGCGTCTAGGAGCCTGTCCGAGTGTTCGCGATCCGCAGCCCGCGGCGCGCGACGAACTTCTCCGGTTCCCGCGGCCGGTGCGAACAGGCCTCCACGCCCCGCGAACGCGGTTGCGTGGTGAGTGTCCACCAATTGAAAGGAATTCGGATTGCGAGGGCACCGGCAGCGGGGCATCCTCGTCGTAGTCCAGGGTGGTGGTCGGGAACGACCCAGGATCTCAGGAGACCTACCTTGGTGAAGAACGACCAGCGTCCCACGCGGTCGCGGCGCCCCCGGCCGCACCGTGCCTTGACATCGACCGTCCTCTTCGCCGTCCTCGCGGGCGGCGGCTGCGGAGGCGGCGGTGGTGGGGGCGGAGGATCTTCCATCGCGCCGTTCGTCGTGGACAACGTGCGCGGGCGCACGCTGAACTTCCCGAACCGCCAGGTCCATCCGCTGGCGTTCGCGCCGGGCGGCAACGCGCTGCTGGCCCTGAACCAGCCGGCCTCGCGCCTGATCTCCCTGTCGCTGCCGGACCTCGCGATCCAGGCGGAGATCCCCGCCGGCCCCGGCCTGACGTCGGTCGTCGTGCGGCCCGGGACCAGCGAGGTCTGGACCGTCGACTGGTGGAGCTCGGCCGTCTCCGTCGTCGACCTCGCGAACCAGCAGATCGCGCACACCGTCCGCGTCGGCGCGGGTCCGGTCGCGATCGCGTTCACGCCCTCCGGCGACCGCGCCTACGTCACGTGCTCGCAGGTCGACCAGGTGGACGTCATCGAGACGGCCACGTACGCGGTCGTCAACTCGATCGCGATCCCCGCGCGCGAGCCCAACGGCGTCGTGTTCCACCAGGGCCACGCGTGGGTCGCGTCGCTGCGCTCGGGCAACGGCAGCGCGCCGCGCGGCTCCGGTCCGGGCGCCGGCACGGGCGAGGTCGTCTCGATCGGTCGCCCCGGCGGCGCCGGGGAGAACCCGCTGCCCGACCGCGACCTGTTCGCGATCCGGGCCGAGGTCGATCCGCGCATGGACGCGCTCGACGCTTCGCGCACGGTCTCCGGCCTCGGGACGACGCTCTTCGCGGTCGAGGTGCACCCGACGACCGGCGAGCTCTGGATCCCGCAGACCGACGCCCTGAACGCCGACTTCCGCGGCACGGTGAACTTCCCGGCCGGCCAGGTCGTCCGCAACCGCATCGCGATCGTCGACCCGAACGGCGCGCTGCCGCCGCGCTTCGTCGACCTCGACGCGCTCGCACCGTCCGGTCAGGGCTGCGCGCAGCCCACCGGCGTCACGTTCACGCACGACGGCGCGCGCGCGTTCGTCTGCGGCTTCGGTAGCGACGCGGTCGCCGTCCTCGACCTCTCCGGCGGCCAGGTCCAGTGGGCCGGGAGGATCCAGGTCCCCGCGATCACGTTCTTCCCGGAGGGCTCGGGACCGCGCGCGGCGCTGCTCGACGCGGCGGGCGCGAACCTCTACGTCTTCGACAAGCTCGCGAACGCGGTCACCCCGGTCGCGCTCGCCGCGCTGCCGACGACGACGCCCTTCGACTGGACCGCTCCGGAGCCCGCCACGCTGGGCGCGAACCCGCTGACGCTGGAGGAGCGCCAGGGCCGCTCGCACTTCGTGAACGCGCGCCACTCGCTGTCGAACACGAGCTCGTGCGCCTCGTGCCACGTCGACGGCGCCAGCGACGGCCTGGTGTGGGACCTGTCGGACTTCTTCGACCCCGAGGGCACGCCGGATCAGGCGCTCGCGATGCCGCTCGACGACAAGGGCCCGCTGGTCACGCAGGACACCCTGCAGCTCGCCGAGACCGCGCCTTACCACTGGCGCGGCGAGCGCGGACACCTCGCGCTGTTCGACCAGACCTTCCCGACGCTGTTCGAGAACACCGTCAACGGCCAGCGCCGCGGGATCGGCGACCAGTTCCCGTACATCCGCCACTACATGCAGCTCCTCGTGCGCCGGCCGAACCCGAACCAGGCCTTCGATCGCGAGCTGCGCGCCGACGAGGCCCGTGGCGCGACGCTGTTCCGCACGCGCGCGCTCGCGAACGGCGTCACCTGCGCGGCGTGTCACCAGCTGCCGTTCGGTACCTCGGGCGAGGTCGTGACCACGCCGGTCGGCGGTCCGATCGCCACGGCCGTCGTTCCGCAGCTGCGCGGGCTGGCCGAGAAGCTCACGCCGCCGCACCCGGTCGGCGGGAACTACGGGCAGCGCTCGGAGCTCGGCGCGGGCCTGCTGCACGGCGGCTCGGCCGCGACGATCGAGCAGGCCGTCCAGGACCACCTCGTACACCTCGGCGGTGGCTCGCTGAGCCCGGCGGAGCTCTCCGACCTCGCCGCGTTCCTGCGCGCCTTCGACAACGGCATCGCGCCCAGCGCGGCCTTTCAGCTGACGCTGAACGCGAACAACGCCGCGGGTCCGGAGCGCGCCGTGCTCGACGAGCTCATGGCCCAGGCGCGCCTCGGCCAGTGCGACGTCGTCGCCTACCGCGGACCCGAGCTCGCCACGGGCGGCACGTGGCCGCGCACCGAGGCCTTCGACCGCGCCTCGGACTCGTTCTTGCCGGCCACCGACACGGCTCCCGCGCGCACGCTCGACCAGCTCGTCGCCGACGCGCTGGCCGGGGTCCCGGTGACCTTCGTCGGCGTGCCGCTCGGCATGGGCCGCTCGCTCGCGATCGACGGCGACTCCGACGCCCTGCGCGACCTGGACGAGCACTTCGCCGGCACCGACCCCGAACACCCGGACACCGACCGCGACGGCTACCCCGACGGCTACGAGGTCGAGTGGGGCATGAACCCGCTGGTCGCGAACGCGTCCTCGCCGGACTCGGCGGCGCCGTTCTTGCGCGGGCCGGTGCGGGTCGTGTACCGCACGGCCACGGCCGTCAAGCTCGAGTTCGAGACCAGCGAGCCGGCGCGCGTCCACGTCTCGATCGACGGCCTGGGCGAGCTCATGCGCCTGCCGCTGCGCGCCGTTTTCGACGACGAGTTCTCCTTCGTCCTGCCCGAGCTCGACCCCGGCACGAACTACACCGTGCGCCTGAGCCTGCGCGACCCCGACGACAACATCTTCGAGGCCGTCTACCCGGTCAGCACGGCCGCGCGCCGGATGCCGGCGCCGGTGTACGTCGAGACGCTCGATCCGACGATCGTCGACGACGGTGCGGGCGGCAAGGAGCTCGACCTGCGCGTCGTGTTCTCGCGCGACGGCGGCCAGAACGTCCAGCCGGGCTACGCGCTGGCCCTGCGCCTGTACCACAAGCGCTCCGGCTTCGCGGCCGTCGAGATCGGACCCGTCCCGCCGCTCGTGCTGCAGCGCGTCGACGGCGTCCTGACCGCGCAGGTCCCGCTGCCGGACCCCGGCACCCTGGGCGGCAACGGCAAGCTGAACGTCGTGATCGACGACATCCTCGCCCCGGCCGACGCCCCGCCGCACGCCTTGGCGTACGACACCGAGCGCCGCGTGCGGCTGGACTACTGAACCTCCGCTGCCTCCCGGTTCGCGCGCAACTCTGCGTCGGCCGAGCCTGCAGCTACTGGTAGAGAAGGCGGTCCAGGACGAATTCCTCGACTCCCTGGCGGCTCAGGTCGAGGTCCGCTTCCTCTTCTGCCGTGACGGCGTACGTACCGGTCAGTCGAATCAGCTGCTTGCGCAACTCGGAGTTGGCCTGCAGGGAGCGCGTCGCCACGTCGGCAATGAACCCGAGGCCCAGGAACGACGAGACGGCCTTCCCCATGGAATTCATGACCTTGTCGACGATCGCTTCTCCCTGCGCGTGGACTTTCATCGAGACCATCTTCCCGTAGTCGATCGAGTAGACGGTGTAGTCGGTCGGCACGCCGTCCTCGTCGGGGATCGGAAGTGGAGAGTGCACGACGTGGAGGAACCGGTAGTGCCACAGTTCCTGGAGGCGAACGTCCCTCTCTGCAGAACTGGTCGAGAAGAGGCACAGCTTCTGCTTCTTCTTCACGACCTCCTTGAAGATCGATCCGAACAGGTCGGCCGCCTCCGGGTTGCTCTTGAGAGCGGGAGCCTTGGTGTTGCTGAAGTAGGAGGCAGCGATCCGGACGGAATCGCGAATCTCGAGCGTCGCGTTGGATGCGGACACCCGGGAGCATGCCTCCAGCAGCATGCTCAGGAAGTCGCGTGGGTTCCCCTCCGATGCGCGCACGACTTCGAAGTAGGCCTCCGGTCGCGAGAAGACACTCTCGCACAGGAAGGCCTCGAACTCTGCAGGGGTGTAGTCCGCGAACCAGGCCAGTGCGGTCGCCGCATGCTTGTACGCGACGAGGGTCAAGAAGTCCTTGACGCGCTGGGCATCGAGGTCGTACGTGAGCCTGGCGTCCAGGTCGGCCAGCGGCGTGATGGCAATGCCAGGCTCGAGGCCGATTCGAAGCGGCGGATCGACCGCAGCCGACGTTCGCGTGAGGTACTTCAGGGCGGCGATCTTCAGGAAGATCTTGTCGGACGCTCCTACGGTCTTGCGAATCATCTCCGCCAAGAGCGGCTGGACCGACAGGTCGACGGACGACCATTCGTCCACGAGGACCACGATGGCCTTCGCCCCAGCGCTGTCGATGATGTTCTCCAGCTCCGTTCGAATGGACTCGTAGTCGAGCACGGCGAGGCCTTCGTAGACGGCCTCCACGATCTGATTCGCTTTCGAGCTTCCCTCGGTCGCTCCGCCGACGCCACTCCGAACATCCAATCTCGAGCCCTTCAGGGACATGCTGAGCGATGCGTTCGAACGGTCTTCGGATGCGTCCTCGTTCGAGACCCGCCTCTCGTAGTTCTTGAGCCTCTCCTGGATCCGTTCCTGGTTGAGCTGCTGCGAGAGCCCGGTGATGCTCCGGTTGATTCTCTCGACCCTGTCGGAACCCTTCTTCCCGAACCACCGCTCGAGCGCCGTGGCCGTGACCGTGCTGTCGACGAAGGTCGTCAACCCGGCGACCACGCGGGTCACGAAGCGGCCGTAGAAGCGCTGGACCAGTACCTCCAGGGCCAAGGACTTCGAGTTGGGCCCGAGATCGAGCTCCCGGAAGTCCACGTAGACGGGAAGGACTCGAAGAGTCTCGAAGTGGGCCTCGGCGTGCTTCGCGGCCGCGGTGAACAGGTGCGTCTTCCCGGTTCCGTTGCGGCCGAACACGATATGGCTGTTTGGCGAGAGCAAGGCGTCGAGGTCGACGAGGGGAACGAACTGCTCGAGCGCCGACTCGGACGTTCCTTTTTCGAAGCGCAGAGTGGTCGTGGAAAGGGCCTTGAGCAACTCCGCGATCTGTTCGGGCAGCATGTCCCACCTCCTTCTCCCAGACTTCTACCGGATTCGCTCCTCGAGGCCTACGGGGTCGGTCGCGTGGCCTCCTCGGCCTCCCAAAGAAGAGGACCGAGTCCCCACGCCGCATGCGTGTCGACTCGGTCCTGAATCACGCCAGTCGGTTCCTGTCAGGGCTGGATCTGGAACTCCAGGCCGTCGGTCAGGCCGTCGTTGAAGGCGTCGACGCCCGGGTCGCGGTAGAGCCACTGGGTGTTGACGGTCTGGCCGGCGGTCAGCACGGGGTCGTTGCCGCTCTGGATCGTGGTGTTGAAGTTGCGGCGCAGCTCGCCGGAGCACAGTCCGCCGCCGGCGCTACCCGAGCTCTTGGGCGGCAGCACGCGCGTCAGCGGCGACTTCACGCAGAGCGTTCCGTTGTGGAAGCCCAGCGTGGAGCGGCCGTTGGTGCCGTACAGCAGCGTCCCGAACTCGTTCGGGACGACGTCGTTGCCCTGGACGCGGAAGACGGTCGTGCTCGAGACGCTGGGGGAGCCGACGAAGCTCATGAACGGCAGGCAGAAGAACGAGTTGATCTTCCCCGTGCAGTACGTCACCGGCGGCGGCGGGCCCGGGTCGAGCTCCGCGATCCACGTGCCCCAGATGTCGTTGGCCTGGGCGTACTCCTGGATGGTCCAGATGCGCGTCTCGTCCAGCGGGTCCAGCGTGCACAGGCTGTAGTCGCCCCAGCGGTTGCGGCCGAAGCCGTCGAGGTTGTTCTGGGGCGCGAGGCCGGCCTTGTAGAGCACGGGAGCGGCCATCATGCCCGCCGGGTCGCTGGCCTTGCGACCGGTGTAGTAGGCCGATGCGAATGTGTTGGCGTCCGAGCCCGTGAAGCCCATGACGACGTCGCCGTTCTGGTTCACGCA
>CAYGPA010000324.1:5309-6610 GCA_964351535.1 uncultured Planctomycetaceae bacterium | reverse complement strand
CGGGCCATCGGAGCGGGCGGCCCCGCGCGGGAACCGCCGCGGACGGGCCCAGAGCGGGACCGCGCCGCGATCGAGCGCGGGCTGGCGGTGCGCCGCGAGCCCGAGCGCGAGCCCCAGGGCGGCGAAGGTCACGAGCAGCGAGGAGCCGCCGGTCGAGAGCAGGGGCAGCGTCAGGCCCGTCATCGGCAGGAGGCCGAGATTCACGCCCACGTTCACGAAGAAGTGCGCGGCGAAGTACAGGGCGATCCCGCCGACGACCAGGCGCGAGAAGCGCTCGCGCAGCGTGGACGCGCTGCCGAGCAGCAGCACGATCATCAGGGCGTAGAGCACCACGAACCCGCCCGCTCCGACGAAGCCGCCCTCCTCCGCCACGACCGCGAAGATCGAGTCGCTGGAGCGCTCGGGCAGGTGGCCCGCCTCGTTCGCCACGCCGCGTCCGAGTCCGGTCCCCAGCCACGAGCCGTTCCCGATCGCCGCGCGCGCGTGGTACGAGTGGAACGCCGGGCCGTTGCGTCCCTCGATCAGCTCGGCCGGCTCCCAGGAGTGGATCCACGTGTCGATGCGCTGCAGCTGGTAGCTCTTCACCCACTCGAAGTTCCAGGCCGAGAACGCGAGCGCGCCGCTCACGAGCACGCCCAGGATCAGGACGCGCGCGCGCGCACCCGCGAGCCACAGCATGCCCATCGACACCGGCGCGATCGTCAGGGCCGTGCCGAGGTCGGGCTGCAGCGCCACCATGGCCATCGGCGCGAACGCGATGCCGAGGGGCAGGATCCATTCGACCGGCCGGGTGAGGTGCGAGCGGTACAGCACGCGCGCGAGGGCGAGGATCACGCCCAGCTTCGCGAGCTCGGAGGGCTGCAGGTCGAAGCCCACGGGCAGCTGGATCCAGCGGCGCGCGTTGTTGCGCTCCTGACCGATGAAGGGCACGAGCATCAGCAGGACGAGGCAGGCCCCGTAGATCGCGAGCGAGTTGCGCCGCAGCCAGCGCGGCCGCACGAGCAGGCCCAGCACGAGCGCCGGGGCGGCGACGACCAGCTTGCTGACGTGGCTGCCGAAGTCGACGTCGGTCCGCTGGAACACGGCGTCGGCCTCGTCCATCGCGCGCAGGAAGAACAGGCCGATCGAGAGCAGGACGAGCGCGAGCGCCAGCACGTGCCAGTCGAGCTGCATCCAGCGCACCTGCCGCGCGGAGAAGACGCGACCGAGCGGCCCGGCACCGCCGCCGCGCGCCGCGCCCGTGGGCTCGAAGCGCGCGCGCCTCACGGAGCGCCCCCGTTGCGCTTCAGCCACTCGCCGAC
>CAYGPA010000324.1:0-5209 GCA_964351535.1 uncultured Planctomycetaceae bacterium | reverse complement strand
GTTCCGCCGCGCTCGTTCACGACGGAGCGCAGCGCGACGCGCACGCGCTCGAGGTGCTCGGGCGCGAAGTCGATCGGCTTCGAGTCCGCCGCCACGTGGCGCTCGCCGACGGACTTGACGAGGCGCAGCTCGGGCAAGCGCCCGGTCGCCAGGGCCACGGTGGCGCGCGCGAGCTGCAGCGGCGTGCCCTCGATCACCGCCAGCCCGTTGGCCGCCTTGCGTCGGTCCGCGGGCGTGAGGTTGCGCTTCATCAGGTGCGACGCGGTGTTCTCCGGCAGGCCGGGCCGCTGGCCGAGGCTCTTCACGCCCGTCGGACCGCCGAAGCCGAAAGCGGCCAGCAGCTTGCGGTACTCCTCGTCGGTGAAGAGCTCGCCGAGACGCGCGAAGTACGCGTTGCAGGACCCGAGCAGCGCGCCCGCCAGGTCGACCTCGCCGTGCCCCCAGGGACGCCAGCAGTGCAGGTCGACGTAGCCCGCGCGACCATCAGGTAGCGCGGCGCAGCTCCAGACCTCGCCCGCGTCGTGGCCGAAGCGGTCGAGCGCCCACAGCGCGACGAACGGCTTGAAGACCGACCCGAGGGGCTGGAAGTCGGGGATCGTCAGCGTGCGCTCGCGGAGGATCGCGCGCTCGCGCCAGCGCCGACCGGGAGCGTCCGCGTAGGCCTCGCGCGACGGCGTCATCGCGCGCGGGGTCGAGGCCGCCGCCAGCACGTCGCCGCGCGTCGTGACGAGCGCGATCGCGCCCACCGGGTTCTCGAGCCAGGCCTGGTCGCGCTCGGTCGGGTCCGGGTCGCCCTGGGGGTTGTCGAGGACCTCCTGGGCCGCGCGCTGCAGGTCGAGGTCGAGCGTGAGCGTGACGTCCTCGCCGTCCACCGGCGGCAGCGCCCACTCGCTGCGCGCGCGCGGACCGCGCCGGTCGCCGAGCCCCGTGCGCTCCCGGTAGCCGTTGCGGCCGCGCAGCTCCGGATCGCAGTAGCCCTCGAGCCCCGCGCCGCCGTAGACCTCCTCGGGCTGGTACACCTCGCGCACGAGCTCCTTCATGAGCTCGTCCTCCGCGCGTGTCCGCGTGCCCATGCGCCGCAGCCGGCGCAGCTCGTCCGCGAGCTTGCGCTGGTCGTGCAGGCGCACGGCGTCGGTGCGGCGCACGGCGCCGATCAGCGACGCGGCGACGAGCTGTCCCTCGGCCTCCAGCGCCACGGGCTCGCGGCGGCGCGACTCGCGCACGCTGAACCCGGCGAAGCGCTCCGCGTGTCGGGTGAGCATGTGCACGAGCTCGTAGCGCGGATCGAGGGCGACGCTGACGCTGCGGCTCGAGAGGTCCTTCAGCACGAAGCGCGCGCGCTCGGCGACGCGGTCCAGGCGGCCCTCGGCCAGGCGCAGGCGCCCCTCGGGGGTCGCCTCGCCCTGCTCGATCGCGAGCTCCGCGAGCTCGCCCAGCGAGCGCGACAGGCCGGACTGCAGGTGCTCCTCGAGCACGTCGAGCAGGTCCCGCAGCGCGGCCTCGAGCGTCTCGCGACGCAGGTTCGGCTGGCCGAGCAGCTCGCGCCACTCGTGGCCCACGCGCTGCGCCTCCGCCAGGACCTGCGGCGACAGCGTGTCCGGGTCGACGTCCGGGCGCCACGTCTCGACGCGTCCGAGCAGCTGCCAGCCCGCGCCGTCGCGGTCCTCGCCCGGCGCGACCGCGAGCGCGCGGAGCTCGGGGTCCTGGAACGGCAGCAGCCACTTCGCGAAGTGCGGCTCGGAGTAGTCGACGTCGAACAGGTCGTCGAGGTCGGAGACGACGTTCCAGCGCTCCTCGCGCATCCACGTCCAGCCGGAGCCCGGCTCCGCCGCGGCCGCGACCTCGGGATGCACGAACGTCGCGGCGAGACGCTGGAGCACGAGCCGCGCCGAGCCGCCGCCGCGCGCGTCGAGCAGGCTCGCGGCGAGCGTCGGAACCGTCCACGCATCGCGCCAGTCCAGCCAGCGCTCGCGCGCGGCGCGCAGCCAGCCCCAGGTGCGCTCCTCGTCCCAGGCGAGCAGCACGGAGATCGGCGACACGTCGACGTAGCGCGACAGCGTCTCGGGCGCGAAGCGGCCCGGCGGGAATCCGGTGGCCTCGCGGAACAGGCGGTCGGCCGCCGCGTTCTCCGTGCGGCGCCGGCGGTTCTCGAGGTCGGCGAGCAGCTCGTCGGCGGGTTCCTCGAGCGGCATGTCACCCTCGCGCGCCCGCGCCTGCGCGAGCAGCTCGGCGAGGTACTCGAGGTCCTCGAGCGCGGCCTCCACGTGCAGGGCCGCCGCCTGGTGCACGATCGGCGCGTCGAAGCCGTGCCAGTCCGCGTAGAGCTCCGCGAACGTCCGCGTCCCGTCCCCGTCGGAGAGCGCCTTGCGCAGCCGCTTCCAGTCGCTGCGGTCGTAGCCCAGGAGCCGGCCGACGTAGAAGCGCAGGTCGGAGGCGCGCGACGCGCGGCGCTCGCGCGCGGCGAACTCGCTGGCCGGCAGGACCAGGCTGCCGCACACGAGCTCCTCGCCCTGGGCCCAGCGGCGCAGGGCGCCCGGCGACAGGTCCAGCAGCTCGCGCACCCACGGCACGGCCTTCTCGCGGGCCTCCCACAGGTCGATGCCGCGCATCTCGAGCACGCTGCGCGCGTGCGCCACTTGCCCGAGGGGATGGTCGCGCCGGAAGTCGCGGTACGTGAAGTCGATGCGGTAGACGTCCTCGTCGCGGACCCACACCCGGCCGCGCGCGTCGAGGATGCGCCCGCGGCGGTACGGCACCACGTGGCCCGAGCGGACCAGGTTGGCGGCCTCGTTGGCCCAGACCTCGTGCTCCAGCACCTGCACCTCGAAGAGTCGCACGAGCAGGGCGATCGAGCCCGCGACCACGAGGATCATCAGGGGTAGGAAGCGACGATTTGCCACTCTCTCCTCCGCAGCAGGGGGGACAGCCCCGGCAGTCGGGCCAGGACGGGCGCGATCACGAACGCGGCGCAGCCCGTCGCGAGGGCGACCCTCCACGCCGCACGTCCGTCCCAGGCTGCAGTTTCGCCGGCGAATTGCAACGCGCCCGCGACGCGGACGTCGTGCGCGAGGCCGAGCCAGGCCGTGAAGACGAAGGCCCCCACCGCGGCGAGCACGGTGCGGAAGACGCTCGAGCGCAGATCGATCACGGTGCGGATCGATCCGGAGAAGAAGCTCGCCGCCAGGAATCCGGAGGCGATCGCCACGGGCGGGTCGATCGAGAAGGCCGCGCGGGTCAGAGCCAGCAGGCAGGCGACCTTCGGCAGGTCCTCCGCCGCCACGCGCGGAGCGAGCGCGACGAACAGGCACACGCCGACGTCGGGCGTCCACGGGCCGAGAGCGCCGTGCGCGAGCACGCCCTGCACCGCGTGCAGCCAGGCCGCCCACACCGCGAGCATGACCCAGGCGACCCAGCCGACGCGGCTCACGGGCGCGGCCCCGCGGCGTCGTCGGGGCCGAGCAGGCGCACCCAGAGCGCTCCCAGCCGGCGCGCGTCGACGGGCTCCTCGACGACGAGCACGTGCGGACCGGGACCGGGCGGCAGCACGGTCTCGCCCACGATCAGGCCGTGGGGCAGGCCCGGCTCGCCGGCGCCCGTGAAGAGCTGGGCGGGCTCGGGATCCGCACCCGGGGCGGGGACGATGGCCTCCCAGGAGAAGAGCACCTCGCGCGTCGCGGCGTCGCGACCGAGCGAGACGAGGCGACCCAGCACGTGCGGCCGCGCGCGGCCCGCGATGCGCGCGACGGCCGGCACGGTGAAGCCGCGGTCGCCGAGCAGCACGGCGTCGGACGTCAGCGTGCCCGCGCGCGCCACGCGCCCGAGCAGCCGCGGACCGAACGCCAGCGCCGCGCCCGGCCGCACGTCGTTCCAGCGCCCCGCGCCGAGCTTGAAGCCCTCGCGGCCGCAGCTCGGGTCCCCCACCGACAGCGTGCGCACGGCGCGCCAGCGACCGTCGGCGAAGAGCTCCAGCGCGTCCCGCTCGGGAGGCTCGGGAACGGTGTCGGGCGCGACGACCGCGAGCTGGAAGAGGCCGGTGCCGTAGTCGAGCAGCGGGCGCGCTCCCAGGTCGCCGCGGTCCCCGCGCTCGAGCACGCCGAGCTGGAAGCCGCGCGCGAGCTCGCCGTGGGCCTCGAGCTCGGGCCAGCGCTCGCGAACGGTGAGGCGCCCGCCGATCGGCGCGGCGCGCTCGGGGTTGGACGCGGCCAGCAGGAACGACCCCGCGCGACCGGCGTCGCCGACCGCCGTCCCGCCGACGACCAGCGGCACGGGCGAGCCGTTCTCCACCTCGACCTCGGCGCCCACGGCGAAGTCCGCCCCGGTCACGAGCGCGACCACGGCGCGCCGCGGGCGGCGCGGGTCGAAGGACTCGATGCGGCCGACGTAGGCCTCGCCGCACACCACGGGCATGCCGACCTCGATGCCGAGCTCGCTCGCGAGCTCGACCTCGATCCGGTCGAGGTGGTCGCGGTCGCGCTGGACCACCTCGGCGGGCACGAAGGTGCGCCCCCGGCGCAGGTCGCCGCGCGGCGGCAGCGCGAAGCGCACCTGGTCGCGGAAGAGCGCGACGCGGTTCTCGAGCTCGGCGGCCTCGCGGCCGCGCAGCTCCTCCTCGGCGGCGTGCACGTCGCGCGTCGCGGCGGCGACGATCGGCCGACCGAGCTCCGCCAGCACGCGCGCGGGCGACAGCAGGAGGTCGAAGGCCGCCTCGACCTCCGCCACGGGCTTCACCGAGAGCGCCGCGAGCCCTACGAGGGCGGCGAGCTGGAGGGAGCGCGTTCGAGTCTCGGCCACGGCGCGCCCACCTTACAGCAACCGCGCGAGCGTGGCAGGAACGCCGCGAGCGTGCTCAGTCGTCCTCTTCGGTCGACAGCACGCGCGAGAACACGTCGAGCTTCTCGAGGAAGACGCCGGTGCCGCGGGCGACGGCCGTCAGCGGCTCGTCGGCCACGTGCGCGGGCACTCCCAGGAAGTCCGTGATCGCCTCGCTGACGCCGAGGAGCATCGAACCGCCGCCCACGAGCGTCACGCCCGAGTCGACGAGGTCGGCGGAGATCTCGGGCGGCGCCTCCTCGAGGATGCCGCGGATCGATTCGCAGATCTGCCGCACGGGCTCGGACAGCGCCTCGCGGATCTCGATCGACGTCGCGGTCGAACGTCGCGGCAGGCCGCTGATCGTGTCGCGGCCCTTCACCTCCATCGAGAGCTCCTG
>CAYGPA010000323.1:0-6624 GCA_964351535.1 uncultured Planctomycetaceae bacterium | reverse complement strand
TCGAGCTGCACCTGCGCGCCGATCGCGCCGATCGCGTCGATCGCGTCGATCGCGAGGGGCGCGAAGGGCGCGAAGGGCGCGAGGGACTCGAGGGCCTGTGGTCCGCCGCAGTGGGCCGCGGCCCGCTCGGCTCGAACCCCGACTACGCCGCGAGGCTCTTCCTGCGCACCGACGGCGCCGCCGAGCACGCGCGCGCGCAGCTCGAGGGCCCCGACGACCTCCACGCCCTCGCATTCCTGGCCCGGCTCGGCGACGCGCGCGTGCTGCGAGAGCTGCAGCCCCGCCTCGCCGCCGCGCGCGACGGGCTGCGCGACGACGGAACGTCGCTGCTGTACGTCCTCACGCTCCTCGGCACGCCCGCGGCCCACGCCGCGCTGTGGGGCTGGACGGTCGACCCCGTGCTCGGGGACCGCGCCCGGCGCGTCTCGCTGCGCTTCGCGCCCAGCGGCCCGCCGGAGCTGCACCTGCCGCGTCTCGAGGCACCGCTGGATTGAGCACAGAGTCGGTCGACCGCTCCGACCCCGGCGTGCTCACCGTGCGCGGACGGAACTGTGCCGGAATCGAGAGCGGCTACGCGGAGACCTGACCGGAGTCCGCTGTCCCGCGCGCACGAGACCGCACCGCGCGACCTGCGAGGGCGCGGCGCAGGTCGACTCCAGGGCAAGAACGCCGGGCGCCGGGGATCGACCCCGTGGGCATCGTTCGCAGGCACGCGGCGACGCGGCTCGGCGTGCCGAGATCGGTCCAGCCGCAGGGGGGCACGCGCTGGACGCGGAGCGAGGGCTCCGAACGCTGCAGCACGTGGCGCGAGAAGTCCCCGGGCTCGAGGCTCGCGTAGAGGCGCTCCAGCGCGGGAACGCGCGCGCCGGGCGGCAGGGCGAAGATTGCTCGGAACGAGCTCGTGAGCGTGGGGAGGCGCGTCTCGAAGAGCTTCCGCAGCCCGGGGAGCTGCGCGGCGACGAGGAAGCCGTTCCACAGTCCGCCGAGATCCATGAGCTGGCGCGCGTCCGAGGTCGAGGGCTTCTCGGCGAAGTAGGCCACGCGGCCCGGACACGCCGTGGACGGGACGATCCACCCGTAGTCCGTCTCGGGCGCGTCGGGGGTCAGCCCCAGGAGGACCACGGCGCTCGGCTCGCGCTTCGCCAGGCGCATCGCGTCACGCAGAGCCGCGTCGAGGACGTCCTCTTTCGCGACGTGGTGGTCGGACGGGAGCAGTACGACGCGCGCGTCGGGGTCGCGCTCCTCGATGAAGAGCAGGGGCCACAGGAGCCCCGCCGCGGTGCCGCGGTTGCTCGGCTGCACGAGGACGTTCTCCGCCGGAATGCCGGTGGGCTCGCGACTCCAGAACGCTCGATGCTGCGCGGCGACGACGAGCACCGTGCGGGCCGGGGGAGCGACGCGCGCGGCGCGCGCGAGCGTGTCTCCGAGCAGCGTGCGCTCGCCCGTCAGCGAGCAGAACTGCTTGGGAACCGACCGGCCGTGGCCGTCCGTCGTCAGCTCGCGGAGACGCGTGCCGTCTCCGCCCGCGAGCACGATGGCCCAATCCGAGCCGATGCTTCCATCCGATCCGATGCTCGAGTCCGATGCGGCACGCATGCTGTCCTCCTGAGCGCGGGGTGGCGCTCGACCTCGAGGCTACGGCAGCGTCCTCCACACCGCGCCGGGCCGATGTTCGCAGCCGAGGCGGAACGAGGTCCCGGGGTCCCTACCGCTCGAAGCCCAGCAGCCGCAGCGGGCAGCGCTTGCAGCGCTTGCGGGGCGGCTTCTTGCAGCAGCTCTTCTTCGGAGAGCGCTTCTGCTTCTTCTTCGAGTGCTTCGCCATCGCGGTCGTCAGAGGATGGAACAGTTGAGATGGAATCTCAATATCAGAATCGACTTCCGGACCGGCTCCGCTGAAATCGGGCCGGGAACTTCGACGCCCGGAGCGGGCACCACCCGGCAAGGGGGCCCTCCGGGACGCCGCGAGCGGTCCTCAGGGCCTGCCAGCGGCCTCGAGCGAGGCTCGGTAGCTGCGCGCGCGGATCAGGAAGCGCTCCCAGCCGAAGGCGGGGCCCGGGTCGGTCTTGCGGTCGCTCGTGTGGTAGTGGCCGAGGACCCCGGAGAAGGCCTGGAGCTCCGCCTCCGACAGCACGGCGTTGCGCACGCGGCCGGCGGAGTCGCGCGGAACGTGCAGCTCGATGCGCGGCAACGCGACCGAGAGCCCCGCGGCCAGGCGCGCGAGGGAGTCGTACTGCTCGGGCGTGAAGTCGTACTGCTCGAGCTCCTCGCCCTGGATCACGCCGCGCACCAGCTCGCCCGAACGCGGCCGCGGCGTGAAGCCCGCCGTGCGCACGCCGCCGTCGCCGTAGTGCTCGGGGAAGCGCACGCGCACGCCGCCCGCGTCGCGCACGTACCACTCGTCGAGCGGCGAGTCGGAGCCCGCGGGGTACGCGCCGATGTGCGCGATCTCCACCCCCACCGAGCGCGCGTTCTGCGCCGAGGCGTGCCAGGCCGTGTCGGCCAGGTCGAGGGTCTGGTAGATCGTGCCGTCGACGTCGAGCAGGAAGTGCACCGAGAGCCCGCGGCGGTCGTGCAGGACCTCGAAGCACTTCGCGCTCGTGCCGCAGACGTCGTAGTGCAGGACGAAGAGGTCGACGGCCGCGCGCAGCTCCTCCAGCGTGGGTCGGCGGCCGGAGGCATCCCCCGCGGTCGTCGAGCGACCCGGGCGGTAGCGCAGGCCCGTGGGCCCGTCCTCGCCGACGGGGCCGAAGCGCGGGACCTCGGTCGTCGCGTCGTAGCCGCCGCGATCCGTCCACAGCACGACCGGCGCGCCGATCCGGAAGCGCTCTCCCGCCACGACGATGGCGTCGGAGACCACGGGGCCCCGCGGCTCGGGGTCCGGCTCCAGGCGGCTCTCGTCGGGTCGCTGGGCCGCGACACACGCCACGACCAGGCCCAGGACGCCCAGCGCGACGAGCCGCCAGCGCGTGGCGAACGCCGCGGACGGGCGCTCGCTCGCCGCTTTCGACGGAACGACCATGGCTCCCTGAATACGGTCTGACGGCAGGCAGGTCCACGCTCCGCCAGCGAACGTGCGAATCGCGCGTGAGCGCGGGCCCGGTCAGGACAGCGCGCCGCCGCAGGACGAGCCCGCGCCCGCCGTGCAGCCGAAGCAGTGCCGCCCGGTGCGGATGCGGCGCCGCGCGAGCGCGGCGAGGTCGAAGTCGCGCAGGTGCCGCGGAGCCTCGAAGCCGACCTCGAGCTCGAGCATCTGGTTGAAGTCGCAGTCGAAGAGCCGCCCGTCCCAGCCGACGCTGAGCATCGTGCGGCACATCACGCCCGCGGCGGCCGCGGGGTTGAATGCATCGACGAGCTTGCGCAGGTAGGCCTCGAGGTTGCCGGACTCCTGCAGCCACTCGAGGTAGCGGCTGATCGGCATGTTCGTGATCGTGTAGAGCTCGTCGAACTCGACGCCGTGCAGGCGCAGGAGCTCGCGCTTCCACTCGTCGCGCAGCGAGGCCTGACCGGCCGGCAGGTAGGCGCCGACGGGGTTCGTGACGAGCACGAGCTTCTTGTCGGGATCGCGCCCGTAGCCGACCGCGTTGAGGCGCCGCAGGCCCTCGATCGAGCGCTCGAACACGCCGTCGCCGCGCTGGCGGTCGGTGTTCAGCTCCCGGTAGTGCGGCAACGAGCACACGACCTCGACGCCGTGCGCGGCGAAGAACTCGGCCAGCCACTCGAAGCGCTGGATGGTGAGGATCGTCAGGTTGCAGCGATCCATCACGTGTCGGCCGAGGCGCCGGGACTCCTCCACCAGGTAGCGGAACTCCGGGCAGAGCTCCGGGGCTCCGCCGGTGATGTCGACGGTCGGGATGTCGGTCGCGGCGAGCACGCGCATGCAGAGCTCGGCCGTGGCGCGGTCCATGAGCTCCTCGCGGTCGGGGCCGGCGTCGACGTGGCAGTGCGCGCAGGTCTGGTTGCAGACGCGGCCGACGTTGATCTGGAGCACGTCGATTCCCGTCGCGCGCAGAGGCCCGAGCCCGGTCGGCGCGAGGCGCGCCTCGAAGTCGCCGTGCGGGCCGACGTCGAGAGCGTCGAGGACCGCCAGTTGACGCGCGGGGTCGGCCAGCTCCGCCCCGCGGCGGTGGAGCGTGGGGGCCACCTTCAGCGCCGTCGAGGCGTTCCGAAGTGCTTCGGACAAGGGCGCGCTCACATCCCCAGCGAGTCGGCGACTCGCTTCATCTGCAGGCCGTGGATCAGGCAAGCGCCGCCGCGGATCGCGGAGGCGACGTGCACGACCTCGGTCAGCTGTTCGCGGTCGCAGCCCTTCTCGAGCCCGTCGCGCGTGTACGCGTCGATGCAGTAGGGGCACTGCACGGCGTGCGCCACGCCCAGGGCGATCAGCGACTTCTCGCGCGCGGTGAGGGCGCCGTCCTCGAACACGGCCCCGTACCAGTCGAAGAACTTCTTCGCCAGCTCGGGCGCGTGCTCGCCGATCTCGGGAAAGCGCGGGAGGTCCGCAGGGTCGTAGTAGGTGTCCATGATTCCGGGTCGCACGCGAAACTGCGTAGCACCCCGTCCTAGCCGAATCGAGCCGCGATCACGACGGGCGCGTGTTTTTTGCGGCCGTTTTGCCACCGACCGGCGTTTCGACGGTCTGCGGGGCGTGCGTACCGTACGAGTCCTGGGCGCCTCCCTCGCGGGGACGTCGGCCGAGCTGGTGACCGTCGAAGCCCGCTTCGACGCCCGCGCGAAGGAGCGGACCGAGGTCGTGCTGACCGGCCTGCCCGACTCCGTCCTGCGGGAGAGTCGCGGCAAGCTGCTCGGCGCGCTCGACGCCTGCGGCTTCCGCATCGGCCAGGGCCGCCTCTACCTGAACCTGGTCCCGGCGGCGCGGCGCAAGTCGGGCGAGAGCCTCGACCTGCCGCTCGTGATCGGGGCCATCGCCGCCACGGGCCACCTGGGGGCGCGCGCGGTCCGCGGCGTGCTGTTCCTGGGAGAGGTCGGCATCGACGGCACGCTGCACGCCGTGCCGGGCGGGTTGCCGGCGGCCCTCGCGGGGCGCGAGAAGCGCTTGCGTGCCCTCGTCGCCCCCACCGCCACCGCGACGGAGGCCGCCTGCATTCCCGAGCTCGCCGCCTTCGGCGCCCGGCACCTGACCGACGTCGTGGGGCACCTCTCGGGGGGCACGCCGCTCGCGCCCGCCACGCCGCTCGACAATGCCCCGCTCGACTCCCGGACCGCGCAGCGCGCGCGCGGCGGGACCACGCTGGGCGCGCCGGAGGCGACGGAATCGCGCTCGCGCGCGCCGGACGAGCTCGACGACGTCCGCGGCTGCGCCGAGGCCAAGCTCGCGCTCGCCGCGGCCGCGGCCGGCGGGCACGGACTCCTGTTCGTCGGTCCGCCGGGCGCGGGCAAGAGCATGCTGGCGCGTCGGCTGCCCGCGCTGCTGCCGCCGCCGACGCTCGAGGACCGCATCGCGATCACGTGCGTGCTGTCGGCCGTCGGACGCTGGCCCGGGGGCCTCGCTCCGCGGCGGCCGTTCCGCGCTCCGCACCACACGACGAGCTACGCCGGGCTCGTGGGCGGCGGATCGCCTCCGGCGCCGGGCGAGATCACGCTCGCGCACGGCGGCGTGCTGTTCCTCGACGAGCTGCCCGAGTTCCGGCGCGACACCCTCGAGGCCCTGCGGCAACCGCTCGAGTCGGGCGTGGCCTGTGTCAGCCGCGCGGGTCGGCGCGTGGAGTTCCCCGCGCGCTTCCAGCTCGTGGCCGCCATGAACCCCTGCCCCTGCGGTCACCGCGGAGACGAGCGCGTGCCGTGCCGCTGTCCGCCGACGCGCGTCGAGGCCTACCGCCGGCGCGTGTCGGGCCCGCTGCTCGACCGCATCGACCTCCGGCTCGAGCTGCGCCCGCCGTCGCTGGACGAGCTGTCTCCCGCGCGGAACGCGCGCGCTCCGGTCGCGGCGGGCCCGCGCGGTGAACAGCTGCGCGCCGCGGTCACGTCGGCGCGCGCGCGCATGGCCGCCCGCCAGGGAGACCGTCCCAACGCGCTGCTGGAAGTCGACGACCTGGATCGCTGGGTTCCGCTCGCCGGGCGCACGCGCGCGTTCGTCGAGCGCGCCGTCGACGTCCGCGGTCTCTCCGCCCGCGCCGTGCAGTCCCTGCGCCGCGTGGCGCGCACGCTGGCCGATCTCGACGGCGCGAAGCGGGTCGAGCAGGACCACTGCGCGCGCGCCCTGGCCCTGCGGGCTCCCCTCGAGCCGCCCTGAGGCCGGACCCCACCCCGCGTCACGGACCCCACCCCGCGTCACGGACCCGAGCCGGCCCCCCCGCGGCCCCCACCGGCCGGGGTGGGCTCGATCGCGCCCGTGGGGCACGGTGCGCGTCCTGGTCCGGCCGAAGGTGCTCTTCGGGGCGTCAAGTTGCCCCGAATCGCCCCGTTGCGACTAGGTTGGAGGTGGGGACGGGAGTCGGGGCTCCCCTCCGGCCGCGGGGCGGTCGGCGGGTACTCCGTCGGACTCGTGACTGCTGGAGACCTCATGCGCACGGCTACCGCAATCGCTGCCCTCCTTCTCACCCTGCCCTCCGCGGGCTGCGTCGCCGCCGCGGCGGCGGGCGCGGGATTCGGATACTGGCAGTACGA
>CAYGPA010000322.1:0-6625 GCA_964351535.1 uncultured Planctomycetaceae bacterium | reverse complement strand
GCTGTCGAGCACGATCAGGTCGGCGTGCCCGGGGGGGTGCCCCATGGGCACGGTGACCGAGAACGTGACCGAGGCGCCCGTGAAGGTGACGCCCGAGAGCGTGACGGCGGGGTCGCTGCAGGTCAGCGTCGCGCCGGGCGCCAGGTTCATCCCGTTCAGCGTCGAGGGGCGCGGAACGCCGTCGGCGATCGCGCGGATCGGCAACGCGTTGAAGGGCATGCCCAGTTGCACGGTGGCGTCGGCGGCGACCAGCAGGTCACCGAGCGAGATCGTCTGCCCCGCGGCGACGACCTGGGCACCGAACTGCGTGGCCGAGAAGTCCACCTCGACCGTGTTGCCGGGCGTCAGGTTCAGCGACGAGACCGGCTCGTCGAGCGGCTCCGCCCAGAAGGAGTAGCTGCCCGAGGGCAGGCCGGTGATGCGGAAGAAGCCGCTCGCGTTCGCGAGCGCCGCGCCGCCGGTACGGCCCGTGACCGAGTTCACGGCCACGACGTGGGCACCGGCCACGAGCGAGTTGTCGCTGGCGCGACGGACGGTCCCCGTGAAGGTCCCGGTCGTCCCCTGCGGATATGCGTCGCGCATCCCGTTCAGGTCGTCCTGCGACAGGCTGCGGTGTTCGATGACGGTCGTGCTGACCCACGGGAACATCGTCGAGCCGGCCCAGCCGGAGTGGTCGAGCCCCAGCAGGTGACCGAGCTCGTGGGCTCCGACGTCCTGCACGTCGAAGTCCCCCGCGGCCCCGGAGGTCGTGAAGTTGTGGTCCTTGCCGTTGTAGATCACGTCGGCGTCGGCGATCAGACCGTTGGCGAAGAACGAGATCGGCGTGATGGCCACGGTGCCCGAGACGCCGGGGAAGAAGCCCGACGTGTTGGTCTCGTCGAAGAGGACGAGGTGGATGTCGTCCGCGCTCCAGTCGGTGCGCGCCTGCTGCGTCGGGCTCGTGTTCTCGACGAGGCGCGCGACCGTCATCGGGTCCTGGTTCCAGACCTCGATCGCGTTGCGGATCGCCGTCTCGTGGCTGCCGTCGGTGATGTCGTCGGAGCCCGTCGAGTTGATGACGATCGAGATGCTGGAGGGCGCGGCCCAGAACAGATACGGCCCGCTGGCTCCGGTGATCAGGCGCACGTGCGCCTGGACTCCCAGCGCACCGCCGAGGAGGACGGCGGTCAGGACGACCAGCAGATGCTTGCGGCGGCTCATCGCGCACCTCCCTCGACGGCCTCGCGCTGGCGACGCGCGGCGGCGGCGTCCTCGATGGCGGCGATCACGCGCTCGTAGCCCTGGACCGTGTGCGTCGGCGCGGGAGTCGTCCGGCCCGTGACGGGATCGAAGAGGCGCAGGTCGGCGGCGTGGCGCACGAGCGTGCGCGCGCCGTCCCGGCCGGACTCGACGACGAACTTGCCCTGCGCCAGGCCCACCGGCATGCGGATGCCGGTGTGGCTCTCGGGCGTCAGGAACAGCACGACGTGCTCCCCCGTCGCCAGGCCGGGCAGTCCGGGGATGACGGTGCCGCTGCCGTCGGGCAGCACGCCGCCGGGCAGGGTGACGCTGCGCTCGGCCTCGGGCGCGCCCCAGAAGGTCCGGTCGCACTGGACGAGGTACTCGGTGTGGACGAGGCCGTTCGCCGCACGGAAGGGCCGCTCGGCGACGACGCGGCCCTCGACGGCCAGGTCGGCGCGGTCGACGAGACCGGCGAGGTCGAGACGGACGGCGGTTCCGGGTGCCGCGGGCGGGGCCAGGGCTACGGTCGCCGCCAGGGCGGCCGCGAGGAGGCCGGGGCGCATCAGAGACATGGATTCCTCGTTCGACGGGGGGTGCCAGGGGGCCTCGGGCAGGCCGGAAGGGGCCGGCGCCGGGGGCGGGGTGCCGCTGGGTTTTCGGACGACCCCCGGGGGCGCTGGAGCGACCCGTGCACAGGTCTTGCAGACGGTCGCGCATTCGCGAAAGCGGGATCGCCGAGGCCACCGGACGGCCTCCGCGCCCACCGGGGAGCAGCCGCGCGACCCCGACGGCGGGGACGCGAACCGTGCCGGAAAGGAGTTCCGCCTCCCCCACCCCGCGCGCCCGACCGACCCCGCGACGACGGGGTAGGGTTCGTTGTCCACGGGGCGCGCAACTAGCCCGGCGGACTCCCTCCGAGAAGAGGTCCCCCCATGGAAGCCAGTCAGTTCCTGCGGCTCTTGTGCCGCCGCTACGACGTGCCCTTCAAGCGGGCCCAGACCCTCGTCCCGCTGGTCCGGCGGGCCCGGGAGCTGGGGCCGGAGCAGCGTCGCAAGCTGCTCCGCGTCGTGGAGTCGAACCTCGAGCGTCTCGCTCGCGAGCAGCGCGAGCGCCGACGGGTGAACCGGGCGCTGGACGATCGCTGCCTGCGCTCGGTCGCCGAGATCCTGCACGACTGGAACATGCTGCCCGGCGACAAGTGAGCGCGCCGGCCGCGCGCGGGAGCTCCGCGTGCGGCCGGCGCCGTGACTCTCGTCCTGCCGCTGCTGGAAGCGACGCTACTCGGCGAGCGCGTCCCGGAGCGCTGCGAGCTCCTCGCGGAGGCCGCGCAGCTCCTCACGCAGGCCGCGCATCTCGGCGCGCAGCTCGTCGCGCTCTTGCGTGGCTCCCGGGTCGGCCGGCAGGGCCGCGGGGGGGGCGAGCTGGAGCCAGCGCGCCTGGCCGAGCTCGCCGAGGGCTTCGAGCCCCGGCCCCGGCATCGAGAAGCCCTGGCCGCGCTCGCGCGCGTCCTCCATCAGCTGGGACCAGCGCTCGCCGAACGCCTTCTGGGAAGCGCGCCACTCCCCGAGCATCGACTCCATGCGCTCCCGCAGCTCGGCGTCGAGCGGACCGTTCTCGACGCGGCCGAAGAAGCGCCCGCGCGAAGGGGCCTCGTCGGGCGTGTCGAACACGACCGGGCCGTCGCCGAGCTTGACGATCTTCTTCTCGGTTCCCTCGCCGCGGCGCACGACGACCTCGATCTCCTGACCCGGGACCGTGTCGCGCAGCTTCTCGATCAGCTGGTCGGAGGATTCGACCGCGTTCCCGTCGACCGAGACCACGACGTCGCCTGCCATGAACCCGGCTTCCTCGGCGGGACCGCGCTCCACGGCGTCCGCGATCACGGCACGGTCGCCGTCCTGCAGGTAGATGCCGAGGTAGCCGCGGGCGGCCTCGGGGGCCGGCGGACGCGGCGCGCGAGACTCGCGCGGGGCGCGGGGTTCGCGCGGCGGACGCGGCTCGCGGGGCTCGCGGGCGGGGCGCGGCGCGACGTCGTCATGACCGTGAGCGTGGTCCTCGGAGTCGGGCGCGTCGTGCTCGTGAGCGTGGCCTTCGGAGTCGGGCGCGTCGCGCTCGTGCGGGGGGTCCTCGCCCTCGTGAGCATCGGGTGCGTCGGTGGGCTCGGGCGCCTGGTCGCGGCGGCCGAGCACCACCTGGATCTCGCGCGACACGTCGAGGCTGACGCGAGTCCCCGGCGAGCGCGAGCCGATGTCGTCGATGAGCGCGTCGGAGCCGCGCGCGACCCGGCCGTCGATCGCGACCAGCTGGTCGCCGGCGCGCAGTCCGGCCGCTCCAGCCGGCGCGCCCTCGTTCACCGAGGAGAGGCGCACGGCCGTGCCGGTCTGCCCCTGCATCTCGATCGAGCGTCCGTCGTCGATCGACACGCCCAGCCAGCCGCTCTGGGAGCCTTCGCGGCTTCCGAGCGTCACGTCGAAGCGCCGGAGGACGTCGATGCCGAGGCGCTGGCCGGGGCGGCTGTCGGCGAGCGCCGCGGAGAGGTCCTGGATGCCGCCCAGGGTCGCTCCGCCGACGGCGAGGATCACGTCCCCGGCCGCGAGGCCGGCCGTCTCGGCCGGAGAGCCGGGAGCCACGGATCCGACGACCACGCGGGGGTCCCCGGCGACGTCTTCGCGGGACTCGAGAGCGATGCCGATCCAGCCCCGCTCCTGCGGGGCGGACACGGGCCGGGCGACGGGGGGGTTCTTCGGCGGGGTGACGGTCTGGGCGGGGGCGCCCAGGGCGGCGAACGTGGCGACAGTGGCGGTGAGCAGCATGATCGGGGTCCTCCGGACTCGGTTTCCGGTCCATACGCCCGAGCTCTCGCGTTGTTTGACCCCACCCCGGGAGGAACCCGCCGAAGCGGGCCGAAAAACCCGGTTCGTACACGAGAGAGCCGGACGCCCCGCCGCTGGGCGGGACGTCCGGCTGGACGGATCAGGGTGCTACGGGCGTCGGCTAGCGGCGGCCGCGGCTCTTCTTCTTGGCCGCACCCATCTTGACCTCGATCGGCGCGGAGGAGCCGTCGGCGGCGACCGTCAGCTCGGTGTCGGCCTTGCCGAGCTTCTCGTGCCACATCTCGACCTTGTACTCGCCGGGCGGCAGGTCCGGGATCGAGAACGAGCCGTCCGCGGCCGTGACGGCCATGTACGGGGTCTCGGTGACGAGGACCCAGCTCTCCATCCACGGGTGGATGTCGCACTTGACGCGGATCTTGTCCTCTTTCTCGAGGACGCGCTCGGCCTTCGAGCCGGCGCCGACCGTGCCGTTGAACGGGTCGTTCTTGCCCGGGTACAGGTGCACGTTGTGCGAGACCTTGTCGGAGTTCAGGAACTCGACGGTCGCGCCGGCCGGGATGGCGACGACGTGCGGCTCGAAGCGGCAGCCGCGCTGGTCGAGCACGATCGGAGCCTCGGGGACGACGACTTCGGCGCCCTTCACCTCGATCATGACGACGACGTTGGCGATGCCGTCGCCCTCGCCGATCAGGAGGCTGCGGTCGGTCGCGTCGACGGTGCCGGAGGCCACACAGCCCTCGGCCTTCTGGGCGACGATCTCGAGTTCCTCCACGTCGGGCTTGTCACCCTCGAAGGAGACCGTGCCCATGGCGGCGCCGACGACGGCGCCGGGGGCCGGCGGGTTGGCGTTCACGACGAAGTGCGTCGGCTCGAACGTCGGGGAGTTGTTCTGGCAGCACTGGGGGATGGACCCCTGCTCGGTGGTGCCCAGCGAAGTGAGGGCGAGGAGAGCGAGTAGTTTCATGGCGGTTTGGTCTCGGAGTTCGGCTTCGGTTCCGGTCAGTTGCGTGCGGTACGGGTCGTCCGACCCATGTTGTAGAGCCAGTCCAGAACCACCTGGATCTGTTGCTCGTTCGTGGAGCCCGGGAAGGCGTCCTGGTACTGGGGAGTCTCGGTGCCGAAGTTGGCCGGCATCGAGGTCCCCGGGTAGATCACCTGCGGCTGGACGAGCCACTCGTGGACCCAGTCGTCGCGCAGTCGATCGGGGACGATCGCCAGGTCGGGGGCCCAGGCGATCGGCTGGTCGGGCGGCGGGTTGCCGTCCTGGAAGTGACACTGGTAGCAGTTGACCGCGCCGACTCCGAGGGCTTCGCCCGCGGCGATCGGATCGCGGCCGAGCTCCGCGGCGCGGGCCGCGAGGTAGGTCGGCGAGCGGCGCTCCTGCGCCTCGTAGTCCATGGGCACGGGGCCGTGGATGTCGAAGCCCTGGGATTCGCCGTAGGCCATGACCTTGGGGAAGTCGGCGATCGTGCTCGGTTGGTAGCCGTTCTCGATCTCCAGCAAGATCTCCGGGCTGATCCCGACGGCCGCGGCCATCTCGATCGCATCCATGCCCTGGGAGGCGCGCAGCTCGCGCGTGTAGCGCGCGGGCCACTCGCGGACCGACTTCGCGGCGAAGTAGTCGACGATGGACTCGGCTTCTCCGTCTTCGTAGTGGAAAGAGGGCATGCGGACGCGGATCTGGGGCCGGATCGGCTGCACGTCGTGCAGGAAGGAGAAGAACCACTCCCCGCGCAGCTTGTGGCCTTCGTTCCATAGGACGGGGGGCGCGAAGGTCCACCTGACCTTGTCGTAAGGCTCCTCGTAGTAGATCCGGTACTCGCCGTCGACGTCCTGGATGGCCCCCTCGCCGTCGGGGTCGGCCGTCACGAAGTAGTAGGCGTCGTCCTCGTCCTCGGCCTCGGGATCGAAGGTCTCGATGCCGCCGTTCAGGTAGTAGTCGGTCACGACCCGGACGAACTCGCCGCCGGCGGCCGGCGTGACGCCGAGCAGATCCTCGACCGGGACGAAGACCCGGCTGCCGATCTCACCGACGTCGGGTTCCGTGCGCAGCAGGCGGAAACCGACCTCCTCGACTCCGTCCTCCTCGGCGTACTGCTCGAGGTACGCCATGAGGTCTTCGTGCGGGATCGGCAGGACGGCGTCCTCGAACGCGGTGACCTCGGCCTCGACCGTGTGCACGTCGCCGTCCTCGTCGCGGAAGGTGACGGTGCCCGGCTGGACCGAGTGGCAGGCCTCGCAGTTCTTCTGGCGCACGACGCGCATGCCGTCGTTGCTGGCCAGCTCGGTCTCGGTCGGGATCATGCGCGCATTCGGGACCTCGTCGTCGACGAGTCCGACGACGAAGGTCGAGAGCGCGTGGATCTCGTCCTCCTCGAAGTCGAACCACCCCATGCGCAGCTTCTCGGTGGGGTTCTTGACCTTCTCGAGGTCGTAGGAGCGCGGAGCGTCGAACTTGCGCTGGAGCCAGCCCTCGCGGTAGTGGTGGTCGAGCTTCGGGCGTCCCCCCAGCTTCTTCTTGTAGGCGAAGCCGAAGTCGAGCTTGTCGACGGTCTTGGAGCCCCAGTTCG
>CAYGPA010000321.1:0-6666 GCA_964351535.1 uncultured Planctomycetaceae bacterium | reverse complement strand
CTGCGCGTGCGCACCGTCCGCGAAGCGCTGGTTGCGCGTCGCCAGCGCGTCGGCCTTGTCGCGCTGCAGGTCCGCCTCCTCGCGCGCACGGTCCGCCTGCTCCTTCGCGAGCTCCGCCTTGGCGCGTTCGCGCGACTGCACGATGCCGACCGCGGCGAGCCCGGCGATCACCGCGAGGAGCGCGGCCGCGACCGACGCCGCCAGCGCGCGGTTGCGGCGCACCCAGCTGCGCAGCTCGGCGACGGCGCCGGACTCGTAGGCCTTCACGACGCGGCCCTCGAGGTAGGCGCGCAGGTCGTCGGCCATCGCGGACACGTCGCGGTAGCGCTCCGTCGGCTCGCGCTGCATGGCCTTGGCGCAGATGGCCTGCAGCTGCGGCGGCGCGTCGGGGGCGCGCTGCTCGATCGGATCGGGAGGTCGACGCCGCACGGCCTCGAGCACGAGGAGCTGCACTCCGGGCACGTCGGGCTGGACATAGGGCCCGCTGCCCGCGAGCACGTGGTAGAGCAGCGCGCCGAGCGAGTAGACGTCCGCCGCGGGCCCCACCTCCTCCACCGCCCCCCGGGCCTGTTCCGGAGCCATGTAGGCCGGCGTGCCGACGATGTGGCCGTCCATCGTCGTCAGCGAGTCCCCTGGCTCGCCTTCGTCCGCGTGCGGCTCCTCGGTGCGCAGCCGGATGTCGTGGGGATCCTCGCGCCGCAGGTCCTTGGCGAGGCCCCAGTCCATGACGTAGGTCTCGCCGAGGCTGCCGACCATCACGTTCGACGGCTTGATGTCGCGGTGGACGATGCCGCGCTCGTGGGCGAAGGCCACGGCCTCGCACACGCGCAGCACGATCCCGACGGCGCGCGTCATGGTCCACTCCTCGTCGCCCGCGTGGACGAGGTCGATCAGGCTCTTCAGGTCACGGCCCTGGACCAGGCGCATCGTGAAGTAGTTGCGCCCGAGCTCGTCCATGCCGAGCTCGTGCACGGGCACGATGCCGGGGTGGTCGAGCTGCCCCGTGATCTTGGCCTCCTCGAGGAAGCGCGCGAGCTTGCGCCGGTCGGACGAGTCCAGGCCGTCCCCGTCGGCGAGCGACTTCTCGATCAGCACCTTCATCGCGAGGTCGCGATCGAGGTCCTCGTCGCGCACGCGGTACACGACGCCCATCGCGCCGCGCCCGACCTCGCCCCGGACCTCGTAGCGGCCGGGCAGCGGCTCCTCCGATGCGCCGAACTCGTACTCGCGCTCGCCTTCCGTCCCGTCCGCGCCCCAAGGCGCGGGCTCCGGATCGGCGGATCCCTCGTGTTCCTCCATGGGCGCCGATCTTAGCGTGAGCGCCCGGATCGGGTCCGGCGGCCGCCGGGCCTGCGCTCACCTCAACCCGAGCGAGACGCGCATCCCGTTCTCGGGAACCTGCATGTTCTTGCTCGGCATGCTCGCGCGGTGGGCGGAGTGGGCCTCCCAGCCCTCCTCGCGGTAGCACGCGCCGCGCACCGCCACGCTGGTGCGGTTGCGGTCGTAGCGCAGACCGGTGCCCGGCGCGAACGGGACGACCCCGAGGTTCGGGTAGAAGGAGTCCGCGCAGATCTCGCGCACGTTGCCCTGGATGTCGTGCAGCCCGAAGGCGTTCGGCTCGAGCCGTCCGACCGGCAGCACGTAGGGGAACTCGTCCTCCTCGACCGGCGCGAAGGGCGCGCGCCCGGAGGCCCCGAAGTTGCGCAGGTTCGCGTAGCCGGCGAGGCTGCGCGGGTCGTCGCCCGTGAACCACGCGGTGGTCGAGCCCGCGCGGCAGGCGTACTCCCACTGCGCCTCGCTGGGCAGGCTCAGGCCCATGTTGCGCGCGACGCGCCCCGCGGCGTCCCGGCTCAGCCGGTGCGCGGGGAAGGCCGCGGGCTCGTCGCCGACCGGCTCCTTCTCGATCACCACGCCGAGGACGGGCGGACCGCCGTACCGCACGCACTGCTCCTCGGTGACCTCGTACTTGCCGATGAAGAACGGGTCGAGCCGCACCTCGGTCGCGGGCTGCTCGGCCGCCGCGACGTGCGCCGGCGAGCCGCCCTCGAGCTCGGGCGAGCTGCCCATCGTGAAGCGCCCGCCGGGCACCAGCACGAGCACGACGCCCGTCTCCGGCGCGATGCGCCAGCGGCCGGTCTCGGGGTCGCGGACGGGCTCGTCGCCGGAGCCGAAGACGAGGAACTCCCACAGCCCCGACTCCGGGTCGGCGCCGAGCGGCAGCAGCCCGCGCAGCGGCTCGAGCGCGAGGCCGCCGTAGAGCGGCGAGGAGGCCACGCCCGCGATCGCGCGGGCCCAGCGTGCGCGGGCGTCGGCGCCGCTCAGCGTGCGCTCCTCGAGCTGCCGCACGACCTCGAGCCGGCCGCGGACCCAGTCGGCCATCTCGAAGTAGCTCTCGATCGTCAGGACGGTGTCCTGGAGCGAGCGGTGGCGCGAGCGCAGCTCGGGATCGGCGAACTCCCAGGTCCGGCGCCGGGAGAGCTGCGCCTCGACGTCGTCCAGTTGCGCCTGCAGGCGCGCGCGCTCCTCCTCGAAGCGCCGGCGCTCGCGACCCTCGGCGGAGCGGATCGAGGCCGCCGCCAGCGCGAGTCCCGCGCGCAGCGCGTCGCGCTGCCGGGGCAGCTGCGGATCCTCCTCGATCGCCGCCCGGCGGTCGGCCTCGCGCTGTTCGTCGCCGTAGGGCGCGGCGCGCGTGCGCAGCTGCGAGAGCAGCGCGACGTGCTCGTCGAAGCGGCCGTAGATCGGGTCGGCCTCGGCCAGCCAGTCGACGAGGCGCTGTTCGAGCTCCGCGAGCTCCCCGGGTTCGTCGTAGTTCGCCGGCCAGAGCGGGCCCTGCTCCTCCCACAGGCCCTCCAGGCTGAGGCGGTCGACGTCGACCTGGATGCGCGCGAGCGCGTCCAGCGCCCGGCGCTCCGCGCGGGCGGCCTCCGCGGCCTTGATGCGCGCCTGCTCGGCCTGCTCCGCCGCGCGCAGCGCCGCGGACTGCGCTTGCCGCGTCAGGAGCCGCTCGCTCGTGCGCTTCTTCGCCTGCAGCGCCGCGAACGCCCCGAGGCCCGCGATCACGACCAGGAGCACCGCGACCCAGGCCGCCGCGAGCCCGCGGTTGCGCCGCATCCACTTGCGCATCTCGGCGGCCGCGCCGGTCTCGTAGGCGCGCACGACGCGGTTCTCGAGGTAGGCGCGCAGGTCCTCCGCCATCTCGAGCATGCTGCCGTAGCGCTGCGCGGGCTCGCGCTGCATCGCGCGCTCGCAGATGGCCTCGAGCTCGGCCGGCACGCCGGACTCCAGCTCGTGCACGGGCACCGGCGGCCCGCGCAGCACCGCGGCGAGCACGGTGCGCGGCGACACGCGCTCGGCCGCGCCGATGTACGGTCGCTGCCCCGTCAGCAGGTGGTACAGCATCGCGCCGACCGAGTAGACGTCGGACGTCGGCCCGACGGCCTCGATCTGGCCGCGCGCCTGCTCGGGCGGCATGTAGGCCGGCGTGCCGATGACGTCGCCGTCCATCGTGAAGAGCGCGGACTCCGGCCCCTCCTCGGACCCGACGCGGCGGTCGGTCTCGACGACACTGATCGACTCGCCGGGGTCCGGCGCGGCGACGCGGATGTCCTTGCGGTCCTCCCGCCCCAGGACCTTCGCGAGGCCCCAGTCCATGACGTAGGTCTCGCCGAAGCGACCGACCATGACGTTGGAGGGCTTCAGGTCGCGGTGCACGACCTGCTTGGCGTGCGCGAACGCCACGGCCTCGCAGACGCGCAGCAGCACGCCGAGCGCGCGCGTCTGCGTCCACTCGCCGTCGCCGGAGTGCACGCGCTCGATGATCTCCTTCAGGTCGACGCCGCGCACGAGCCGCATCGTGAAGTACGCGCGGCCGCGCACGTCGAGGCCGAGCTCGTGCACGGGCACGATGCCGGGGTGCTCGAGCTGCCCGGTGATCTGGGCCTCTTCGAGGAAGCGCGAGAGGCGCGAGGGGTCGAGCTCCTCGCCGGCCGCCGGGACGCCGCCGTCGCGGCGCAGCGCGACCTTCATGGCGAGCTTGCGGCGCAGGCTCGGGTCGTGCACGCGGAACACGGCCCCCATCGCGCCGCGCGCGACCTCGCGCAGCACGCGGTACTGCGTCCAGAACTCCGGGACGTCCTCGCCGGCGAGGTCGTCGCTCTCGTGGGCGCCGTCGGAGCGCGGTCGGTCGGGCTCCAGCGAGATCTGCGGGTCGACCGACCCCAGGCCCGGACGCCGCAGGCTCTCGCTGCCCAGCCGGTCGAGCACGCCCTGCACGCGGTCCCAGTGCCCGCGCAGCTCCTCGACCTCGGCGGCGAGCTCGTCGTCGTCCCCGGCCAGCTCGCGCGGATCCGGTCCCTCCTGGCCGCGCAGGCGCGCGAGGTAGGCCGCGAACAGCGCCTCGGCCCGGTCGCGACCGGCGTCCTCGGCGAGCGGCTCGTCTTCGCGACTCATCGGAGTGCGCGCCTTGCCGATGACTGCGTGCTACCGGACCGGATCAGAAGGGCGCGTCGTCGTCGAGGAAGTCCGAGCCGCCGCCGCCGCCGCCGGATCCGGCGGAGGTCGGCGCACCTTCGGAGCGGCTGTGGGCCGGTTCGCCGCCGCCGCCGCCCTCGCGGCCTCCGACGAACTGCCACTCGTCGCCGACGACGTAGAGCTTGCTGCGCTTCTGGCCCGACTGCTTGTCCTCCCACGTGTCGAGCCGCAGGCTGCCCTCGATGAAGGCCGTACGTCCCTTCGTGTGGTACTTCGCGAAGGCCTCGCCGCGCTTGCCGAACATCGTCACGTCGATGAACGTCGCCTCCTCGCGCCAGTCGCCGGTCTGGGAATCCTTGAACCGTCGGTTCACGGCCAGGCCGATGCGGCACACCGCCGTGCCGTTGTTGGCGTAGCGGACCTCGGGGTCGCGGGTGAGGTTGCCCATCAGGATCACGCGGTTGTAGCTCGACATCTTGGCTCCGTCCGGAAAGAGGCGTTGCGAGGCCGGATTGTAGTCCCGCGCAGGGAGTGTGGACACCCCCCGCGGGCGCACCTATCCTGCCCTCTCCTGTCGCGCAGCCTGCCCCCCCCAGCCCGGAGTATTCATCAGCACGCAGCCGAAACGACACAACCGGCTGGCTTCGCCAGCCTCTCGGCCCCTGCCGCACTTTGCAAACACCGGCGTCCTCGACGACCTCACAAGGTCGCCTGCGGGGCCGGCGCTCGCAAAGCACCGGCAGAAGCCGAGTTGAGCCGTTTCGATCTACGCGTCACGAATACTCCGGGCTAGAGGGCTCCAAGTCACCTGGCGAGGTCCGAGTCATGCTCTCCGACGAGTCCACGTCCACGAGTCCTACCCGCTTCGAAGGCCGCGACCGCCGCCGGCACCCGCGCGCGCCCGCCGACTGGCCGCTCCAGCTCGCGCTCTCCGACGGCCAGCACACCGCGCGCGTGCGCGACGTCAGCCGTGCGGGCGTCAGCTTCTACCTCGACCGCGCCATTCCGATGATGACGCTGCTCGGCGTCGAGCTCGACCTGCCGACCGAGGACGGTAAGCGCACGATCCGCGGCAACGGCGCCGTCGTGCGCTGCGAGCGTCTCAGCGAGCTGGTCGACCACTACGAGGTGGCCGTGTTCCTGCACGACATGCTGCAGGACGACCGCGACGCCATCGACGCGTACGTGCGCCTGACGTCGCCCGAGGAGTAACGGCTACTCGCCCGCGGAAGCGGCCCGCGCTGCGGTGACCTCGAAGACGCGCGGCACGCCCGCGAGGTCGGTGTGCAGGCGCGCGACGAGCTGGCGCTCCCGCGCGAGCGCGAGCACGCGCGGGCCCTGGCCGAGACCCAGCTCGACCAGCAGCGTGCCGCCGGGCGCGAGCCACGGCAGCACCTCGTCGAGCAGGCGCCGCACCCAGTGGTCGGGATCGCCCGCGGGCGCGAACAGCGCGAGCGCCGGCTCGTGATCGCGGACGTCCGGCTCGAGCTCCGCGCGCTCCTCGGGACGCACGTAGGGCGGATTGCTGACGAAGACGTCCCAGGCCGCGACGCCCGCCGCGGAGGGCGCGAGGGCCGCGGGGCCGTCGCCCTCGGTGAACTGCACGTCGGCGCCGAGCGCCTCCGCGTTGGCGCGCGCGATCGCGAGCGCCTCGGGGGAGACGTCGCTCGCGAACACGCGCGCCTCGGGGACCTCGAGCGCCAGCGTGACCGCCAGGCAGCCCGAGCCCGTGCCGAGATCCGCGAGGGTCGCGCCGGCGGCGGCCCGCTCGCGCGCGACGTCGACGAGCAGCTCGGTCTCCGGCCGCGGAACCAGCACCGCGCGGTCGACGCGGAAGGGTCGCCCGTAGAACTCCCGCGTGCCGGTGAGGTACGCCACGGGCTCGCGCTTCGCGCGCCGCACGAGCAGCTCGCGGGCGCGCAGGATCTCCTCCTCGGAGACGGGGCGGTCGAGCTGCAGGAAGAGCTGGAGGCGATCCAGCAGCAGCGCGTGGGCCACGAGCAGCTCCGCGTCGCGGCGCGCGCCCGGGACCTCGTGGCGCTTCAGGTAGTCGCGCCCGAGGTCGAGCATGTCCCCCGCCGTGCGCGGCTGGGGCCGCGCGGACGAGCCCGCCGCGCCGGAGGAGGCTGCGGCGGACGGTCGGGCGGGAGCCGGTCCTTGCACGAGCGGGGAGCGCGCCCGGAATCAGGCCTTGCG
>CAYGPA010000320.1:0-6686 GCA_964351535.1 uncultured Planctomycetaceae bacterium | reverse complement strand
GTGGCCAGTCCGGCGGCGGCACACTACCCTGGTTCGCTCGTCGAGTCCCGGGAGCGCCCGCCTCGCCGGAGGACCCCGCCGAACGCCATGCGCACCCCGACCGCGAACCTGCTCGCCGCGCTGGCCCTCGGCGCGCTGGCGTGCTCCGAGGCAAGCCCGCCGGCCGCGCTGCAGCTCCTCGAGCTCCGCGCCGAGACGGCCTTCGATCCCGGCGAGGTGGGCCGCGTCGCGCACCTCACGGTGCCGCCCGAGATCGAGCCGTGGGAGCTCAAGGGCAGCACGCGCCAGGTCCTGCCGGGCCCGGAGGGCGAGCCGATCCTGCGCCTCAACGCGAAGCAGAACCGGCGCGTGCGCGTGCCCGGGCGCTACGCCGCCGGCGACTTCGACCGGATCGCCGTGCGCGGGGCCTTCCGCTCGACGCACGAGCTGTTCGTCTCGCTGTTCGATACGGAGGGCCGCGAGTTCCGCGCCCCCTCGGCCCGGCCCGCGGACGTCGCCGGCCCGCAGGTCGTGCTGTTCGACGTCCCGGAGCTCGACCGCTCGCTGCTCGTCTACGAGGTGCTCGAGCTGCGCGTTCGCGGCCCGGGAGGGTCCTGCGAGATCCACGCGATCGATCTCTGGAAGCGCCCGCTGGCCACGCGGCTGCCGCTCCCCGGCGAGCCGCCGGTGCGCCTCTCGATCGGCGCCGAATCGCGGCTGGTGCAGGGCCTGAGCAGTCGCTCGGCGCTCGTCGCCGACGTGGACGTCGTCGACGGTCACGTCCTGGCTCTCGAGGTCGGCCAACCCGCGGGGCTCTTCGACGCGGCGCGCCCGGCGGCGCTCGTGGTCGAGGTCCGCTCCGGTCCCGACGCGATCCTCCAGAAGCTCCCGCTGCTCGGCCAGGGAGGCCGCACGGTGCCGTGGCAGAGCCTGCGCCTCGACCTCTCGAGCCTGCGGGGCAAGCGCGCGAGCGTGCGGCTCGAGCTGCGGCCGCCGCACGACGCCGAGACGGAAGCCCTCGCCGCGATCACGGTGCCCACACTCACGCTCCCCGTCGAGGCGCCCCCCACCGTGCTGTTCGTCACGTCGGACACGCACCGCGCCGACCACGTCGGCAGCGCGGGCGTCGTCGCCGTCGAGACGCCGCAGCTCGACGCGCTGGCCGCGCGCGGAGTGCTCTTCGAGAACTGCTGGTCGGCCACGAACATCACGGCGCCGTCGCACGCCTCGCTGCTGACGGCGCTGCTCCCCCGCGATCACCGCCTGCTCGACAACCTGAGCCGCCTCTCGGAGGACGCCACGACGCTGGCCGAGCGCTTCCGGGCGGCGGGCTTCCGCACCTTCGCGGCCGTCAGCGTGAACATGCTCGGACCCGACGGCGCGGGACTCGACCAGGGCTTCGAGCGGACCTTCGCGCCGACGACGTCGACGGTCGACGCGGAGGAGACGATCGCGGCGCTCACGCGCTGGCTCCCCGACGCGGAGGGCGCGCCGCTCTTCGTCTGGCTGCACCTCTACGACGCGCACTACCCCTACGAGCCCCCGGGCGAGTTCGACCGGATGTACTACCCGGCGGAGGTCGACCCGTTCGACCCCTCGCGGCCGGCGGTCGACGCTCCGCGGTCGGCCATGCCGCAGGGCCTGTGGGAGCTGCGCGACCTCGAGTTCCCCTCCGCGCAGTACCGCGGCGAGGTCAGCTACCTCGACCGCGAGCTCGGCCGGCTGTTCGAGCGGCCGCGCTTCCGCGCGGGCATCGTCGCGGTGACGGCCGACCACGGCGAGATCCTCGCGAGCGAGCGCCGCATGTACTTCAACCACGCCGAGCTCTACCCCGAGACGCTGCACGTCCCGCTGATCCTCGCCTGGCCGGACGCCCCCGCAGGCACGCGCGTGGCCGCCCCGCTCGACCACCTCGGGCTCGGCAGGACGCTGCTCGACCTCGCGGACCTCGAGGACGTCGAGTTCCCCGGGGTCAACCTGCTGGAGGCGATCGGGAGCCGCGCCGACCGGCCGCGCTTCGCGCTGGCCGCCCACGCGTTCTCGGCCTCGGTGACCTACGGCAAGTGGCACTTCGCGCTGCACCTGCGCGACCACCAGGACAGCCTGCCCGGAAAACGTTTCCGGCACGAGGTCGAGCTCTACGACCTCTCCGCCGACCCCGACTGCGTCCACGACGTGTCCGCGGAGCATCCCGAGGACGCGCGCCGCCTGCGCGCGCTGCTGGTCGACTGGCTGCTCACGTCCGCGTCGGAGGGCCTCTCCCAGGCCCGCGCGACCACCAGCGAGGAGCGGGCGGAATTGGCGGCCTTGGGCTATCTGACCGACGAGCAGGAGGTCGAAGAGAGCGAGTGGATCGACCCCGATTGCGGCTGCGACCACTGTCTGCCTTACCGCTGAAGCTCCGCGCGAAGGGTGAGTCGATCCCCCTTCGCCCATGAACCACTGGATCCGCGTGGCCGCCCTGCTGGGGATGGCCCTCACCGCGTCCGCTGCGTCGCCCCCGTCTCATCCGGCCCGTTCGTCCCTGGCGCCCCCTTCGACCCGGACACCGGGCGGCGCGCGCGACTTCGACCTGGGGCTGGACGAGGTCGAGCGCATGATGACCGTCCGGCGCTGGGGTCCCGCGAAGGACCGGCTGCTCGAGCTGCTCGAGGAGCACCGCGACGCGAGCTACGTGCACGCGCAGGCGACCGCGCTGCGCGAGACGCTCGGCCGCTGTGCGCTGTGGGAACGCTACCCCGAGCCCGATCCCAGCAAGCTGATCGCCGGCGAGGTGCTGGACTGGGACCGCAAGAGCGGGCGCGTGAGCGTGCGCTACCGCGGCGCCGTGCTGCCGCAGCAGGACTTCGAGCGGATCGGCGTCTACACCGTGCACCCGCTCGTCTTCGAGGGATCCTACGAGGTGGAGGCGCGCGGCCGCGTGCCGGCGGCGGACGCGACGGGCCTCGCGCGCACGCCCGTCGTCGCGGTCGGCGTGCAGCCGGAGGAGATGCTGCTCGTCATGACCGGCCACGCGCCGGTGCGCGTCGGCAACCAGGAGGCGGGCATCGCGCCGCGCATCCTGCAGATGGACGAGACGGGAGCGACGCGCGTGCTGTCCGAGGGCTCCGCGTCCCCCGCGCAGGCGGGCGCGAAGTACGTGCTGCGCGTCGACGTCGACGGGCGCGGCGCGCGCGCGACCTGGAACGGGCGCGCGCTGGTCTCGTGGCGCAGCTCGAAGCTGAAGGCGGGGCGCGTGGCGGTCACCGACGTGCCGGGGCTCGAGGAGCTCGTGCTCTCGGGCCACGCGGACGCGTCGTGGCTCGCGCGCCGCGTGGACGTCGCGGCGCAGGCGCTGCGCTCGCGCTTCGCGCGCGAGGTGCGCGAGAGCGAGTACGTGCCCGACTGGCTGCTCGCGGGCCCGCGGCGCGCACCGCAGCCCGAGGAGGCCTCGGCCGTGAACGTCGACCTCGACGCGTACCTGGCCGCCGTCGACGGCGCCCGGGCGGCCGGCGAGGGCGGCGGAGTCGCCGCCGAGATCTCCGCGCTGCGCAGCGAGCTCGCGGAGCACCCCGACAACGAACTGGCGCACCTGCGCCTCGTGACGCGCCTGCTGCAGACCGGGAGGCTGCCCGACGCGCGCAGCGCGATGGAGACCGCGCGCGGCGCGGGGATCGACTACGACGGCTTGCTCGCGATCGAGCAACTCCTCGTGAAGGCCGTGCGAGGCCCGGTCTGGCCGCGCGCGTGGACCGCGCGCTCGCGGCGCTACGAGGTCCGTTCCGACGTCGACCAGGCGACGTGCGAGGAGATCGCGGTCACGCTCGAGGAGACGACCCTCGCGCTGCAGCGACTGCTGGGCTCCGTCGCGGGGCTGACCCGCGTCTCCGAGCGCTCCCAGGTCTTCGTGTTCTCGAGCCCGCAGGGGTACCGCGCCTACACCGACGAGCTCGGCGTCCGCTCCCCGGAGAACGCCGCCGGTCTGTACAGCCCGGTGCTGAAGCAGCTCCTCCTGCTACACCTCGGAGATCGCGACGTCCTCACGGCGACCGCGCGGCACGAGACGGTGCACCTCTACCTCGACGCGCGGCTCGACGGGTGCCCGACGTGGCTCGAGGAGGGCCTCGCGGAGTACTTCGAGACCCTGCACCTCGCGCGCGGGCAAGTGGTCGACGGGGACGCCAACGCGGGCCACGTCCGGTTCCTGAACGCCGCCGACTTCCGCTGGCGGCCCCTGGCCGACGTCGTCGGGCTGGAGCAGCGCGAGTTCTACGCCGACGGCGCGCGCTGCTACGCGCAGTCGTGGGCGCTGGTGCACTACCTCGCGCGCGGCGAGGGCGCGTCCGCGGGGAGGCTGCGCGCGCTGCTCGCCGACCTCGCCGAGGGACGCTCGGCGGCCGCGGCCGTCGAGCGCCACCTGGGCGAGCTGCTGCCCGACCTCGACGCTCGCGTCCGCAGCCACCTGGCCGCGCTGCGCTGAGCGCGCTCAGCGCCGCACGGTCACGAAGCCGCCGATGCGCCCGCTCGTGGCGGGACCGTCGCTGCCGGTCCCGAGGCCGGCGTTCCGCCACACGTAGGTGCCGGAGCAACGCCCGACGACGAGGTCGTTCCAGCCGTCGTTGTCGATGTCGAACACGGCCATGTCGTAGGTCCCGACGAGGTCGGCGTCCGCGAGCCCGACGGCACCGACCCAGCCGCCGCTCGCCTGCTGGCGCTCCTCGCGCAGCGTGATCTCCGTACCCGGCGTCCCGCCGAGGTTGTGGTAGACGTGCATGCGCCGGCTGCAGCCCGAGAAGTCGACGTCCACGTCGGCGATCAGCGCGTCGTTCCAGCCGTCGCGGTTCAGGTCGGCGACCAGGTTCGTGCCGGCCACGGAGTCGTCCCCTCCAGCGAGGAAGTCGAACACGCGCGAAGGACCGAACACCGCGCGCCCGAACGCATCCGTGGACAGGTTGAAGAGGTAGCGATCGCTGCCGTCGTCGCTGATGAGCAGGTCCGGTCGGCCGTCGCGGTTCAGGTCGCCGGAGCTGACGTGGTACGCGGACCCGAAGTAGGGGGTGTCGAACACGGTGAACTGCCCAGGCGTCCCCGGGGCGTAGCGCGAGGACGTGGTTCCGGCGTCCGCCGTGACCAGATCCGCCGTCCCGTTGCGGTTCAGGTCGGTCACGACCGACGAGGTGTGGAAGAACCCCGAGACCATCGAGGGAGCCATCCGCGCGTCGGTCTCGTCGACGAAGTTGCCCCGGCCGTCGTTGACCAGCAGGCGATCCTCGTAGTCCCACTGGCTGCCGCCGTCGTAGTCGGCGAAGTAGAGATCGGCGAAGCCGTCCCCGTCGACGTCCCCCGCGTCCACGCCGCAGAAGCTCGGCTGTCCGGCGATGCCGGTGGAGGTCAGGAGCTGCGGGATGCGCGCGTCCTCGTGGCGCAGACCGCGCCAGTTCCCCGCGCCGTCCCGCCCGAGGTTGTAGTAGACGCGCGGGTGACCGACGTGCTTCGGGTCGGCGTCGCTGTACGTGGGCGCGGTGACGACGTCCAGCCAGCCGTCGTTGTCGACGTCGACGACGGAGACGTCGCGGTCGTTGGTCGGCGTCAGGAAGCCCTGGTCTCCAGCCACGTCCGAGGACGTGTACAGCGCCGAGCGGTCGACGAGCGTGCCGAACTCGTTCATCAGGAGCAGGTTCGCGCGCTTGCCCGGCGTGGAGTTGGGCTGCTTGCGGACGGCGACCAGGTCGACCCAGCCGTCGCGGTCGAGATCGCCCCAGTCGAAGTCGACCTCGTCGGTGGGGCTCGAGACCGCGGTCGCTCCGATGGGCAGCCGCGCCTGGGCGGGCACGAACTCGACCCACGTGTTGCCGAACTGCGCGGAAGCCGTCGTGGAGAGCGCGACGGTCAGGACGACGGTGCGCGGAATGAACTGCATGCAAGCTCCTCGTGAAAGCGGCGCGCGGGTGCGATCCGACGCGCCGAGCCATGGTGCCCTCAGCAGCTGCATGGTACGCGGAATCGGCCGCGTTCGCCGGATGGTCGAGCGGCGGTGCCACGTCCGGGACGACGAGCGAACTCGCACGCACGTCGTTCCGGAACGAGAGCGGGGGCGCGGCCCCGAAGAGCCGCGCCCCCGCGCGAGGAGTCTCTGAAGGCTGTTCCTAGTCCGGACGATTCATGACGCGTAGTCCGAACCGGGACACTAGCGACGGACGGTCACGAAGCCGCGCACGTTGCCGGTCGAGCCCGGGGCATCGGTGCCGCTCGGCGTCTCGTTCATCCACACGTAGCTGCCGGCGCAGCGGCCGACGACCATGTCGTTGTAGCCGTCGAGGTTGATGTCGAACACGGCCATGTCGTAGGTGCCGGTCAGGTCGTTCTGCTGCATGCCCTTGACGCCGAGCCAGCCGCCGCTGGACTGCTGGCGCTCTTCGCGCAGCTGGATCTGGCTGCCCACGGCGCCGCCCGGGTTGTGGTAGATGTGCAGACGGCGGCCGCAGCCGGAGATGTCGACGTCGACGTCGGCGATCAGCGCGTCGTTCCAGCCGTCGCGGTCCAGGTCGGCGACCAGGTTGGTCCCGCCGAAGCCGTCGTCGCCGCCGGAAAGGAACTGGAACGTCATCGCGGCACCGAACACGGCGCGCCCGAAGGCGTCGGTGTTCAGGTTGTAGCGAACGCGGTCGGAGGAGTCGTCGCTGATCAGCAGGTCGGGGCGACCGTCGTTGTTCATGTCGCCCGTGCTG
>CAYGPA010000319.1:0-6700 GCA_964351535.1 uncultured Planctomycetaceae bacterium | reverse complement strand
ACGAGTTCCTGTCGGAGGCGCGCCTGCGGCGCTCGCTCGAGCGCGTGAACGCCCCCGCCGAGCTGGAGCGCCTCGAGCGCGAGCCCGAGCTGCGCTACAGCCAGCTCGAGCGCTACCAGACGCTCTCCGAGATCGCGTTGATCGGCGACAGGGTCGCGTCGAGCGTCGAGGAGGCCAAGCGCGTGCTGCGCACGCCCGAGCTCTTCTACGACTACGAGCGCTACCTCTGGGCCGGACGCACCGTCGAGCAGGCCCTGCGGCTCTTCTCCGCCGAGTACTGGCCGACGCGCCTGACGGCGCACAACTTCGCGATGCGCCATCGCATCGAGTCCAGCGCCGAGATCCTCGCGGCGCTCGACGACGAGGCCGAGAACCCCTACATCGAGTGGTTCCGGACGTCGCTGATGCCGCGCCTGCGCGCCATGGATCCCGATCTGATCGGCATCTCGGTCACCTTCGGCAGCCAGGCCATTCCGGCGCTGACGCTCGCGAAGCAGCTCAAGGCCTGGAAGCCGAACGTCCACATCACGATGGGCGGCGGGCTGCTCGCGTACGTCGCGGAGAAGCTCGCGACGCGCCCCGAGGTCTGGGACCTGGTCGACAGCTTCGTGATGCTCGAGGGCGAGCGCCCGCTGCTGCAGCTCTGCGAGACGCTCTCCGGCGACGGCGACCTCAGCGGCGTCACGAACCTGATCTACCGCGACGCGGACGGAGAGGTGCGGCACACCGACCGTCAGGACCCGCTCGACATCAAGACGCTGCCGACGCCGGACTTCGACGGCATGCCGCTCGACAAGTACCTGTCGCCGGAGCTCGTCATGCCGCTGGCCGCCACGCGCGGCTGCTACTGGGGCAAGTGCGTCTTCTGCACGCTCTACACCGTGATCGGGCCCGGCTACCGCGGACGCACGCTCGACCAGACGGTCGAGGACATGCGCGTGCTGCAGGAGAAGTACGGCGCGAACAACTTCTACCTGGCCATCGAGGATCTGCCGCCGAACATGGCCAAGGAGCTGCCGCGCAAGATGATCGAGGCCGGCCTCGACGTGAACTGGTGGTGCGACGCGCGCCTCGAGCACGACGTCTTCGACGAGCAGGTGTGCCGCGACCTGGCCGCCTCCGGCTGCAAGCGCATCGCCTTCGGCTACGAGAGCGCCTCGCGCCGCGTCCTCGACAGCATGTGCAAGGGCATCGACCCCGACGCCAGCCTGGAGCTCATCCAGCGCGTCCACGAGGCGGGCATCTCGGTCACGCTCTACGTGATGATCGGCTTCCCGACGGAGACGCTCGAGGAGGCGCGCCTGACGATGGACACGGTCCTCGCGCGCAAGGACATGATCCAGGAGGTCAGCGTGCGCGTGTTCTACCTCGACGAGACGTCCGAGGTGTTCCGGCGCCGCGCGGAGTTCGACATCGTCGACATCCACCCCGACCCGACCGCGGACATGCAGGTCTACTACGACTTCACCGCCAGCTCGGGCATGAGCCGCCGCGAGGCACGCGACCTGTATCTCGAGTTCACGCAGAAGCTGCGCTCGCACTTCCCCGTGTTCCAGAGCACGAACATGCTCTACCACGAGCTCAAGGGGCACTACTTCCTGTACCTGAACCACTTCGGCGGCTGGGACAATCTGCGCCGTGAAGTGCTCGAGGCGCCCGCCGCGCGCGCGGCCGCCCCGGCGGCGGACGCCCCGCGGCCGCTGCAGCACCTGCGCCGCCCGCTGGCCTTCGACCGCGGCGAGATCGACGCCTTCCTGACGCACGTGGACACCCGCACGCTGCGGCCGCGCTACCAGTCCGACCTGATCGAGGACGCCGACCAGCGGCGCTTCGACCGCGAGCTCCCGGGCATCGCTCCGTCGCCCTCCGAGCTCGTGTACGATTGCCGGCGCGGCGAGGTCCACTGCGTGTCCCCCGCCGCCGCCGAGCTGCTGCAGCGCTGCGACGGCTCGCGCAGCCTGGAGCAGGTCGTCGAGCTGGTCCCCGTCCCCCACCGAGCCGAGGCCCTGCGCTGCCTGCACGAGATGGCCGGCGCCGGGCTGCTGGAAACCGCCGCGCAGTCCCCGAACGACGAGGTCGAGCCGTGAGCCCCGAAGACCCGAAACGCCAGCCCGACGAAGAAGCGCCGCGCCCGGCGCAGGACCCGACGGCCTCCCCCGCGAAGGCCCAGGCCCCCGGAGAGGCGGCGAAGTCGAACTACGTGTTCAAGATCGTTCGCGCCGATCCGAAGAACGACTTCGACTTCGAGAACGTCGCCGACAAGTAGCGCCTGCGGCGCTCCTTGGCGGCGACGGGCCGGCGCCAGCCGCGCTCGAGGGTCCGACAAGGTCAGTCCGACTCAGCCCGACCGCCGCCCTCCCCACACCACGAACCCGACGGCCACCGCCGCCGCCAGGCCCGCCGCCGCCCCGAAGGACCCCGTCGAGTCCACCAGCCACCCGAAGAGCGGCGCCAGCACCACCGTCGCGACCCGGTGCGACTGGCTCTCGATCGAGAGCAACGTCGCCCCGCGCCCGGACTCCACCTGCGAGTAGATGCGGCTCGTCAGGATCGGTCTCCAGAGATTCTGCAGCACGTGCAGCGCGACGAACGCCACGATCGCGAGCGCGGCGACGTGCGCGGCCGACGAGAACGCCAGGACCACGAGGACCCCCGCCAGCAGGATCCACAGTCGCCGCGCGGCCGGCTCCTCCCCGCCCGCCCGCACGGCGAAGCGGTGCGCGCGCAGGCTGGCGACACCCGACAGCACGGACAGGACGGCGTAGACCGGACCGACGAGCAGCGCGGTGCGCTCGACGTCCTCGAGGTCCGCCGCCCGGCCCCCCAGCCACAGCACGGCGGCCGCGGCGAGCGCGGGCTGCAGGTAGTCCTTGGCCGCCTTGAAGAGGCCGTTGTAGCCCATCGACTCCAGGAGCATCCCGCGCAGCCACGGCCGCCCCGCGGCGTCGCGCAACGTGTCGCGCACGTGGTGCCAGGCGCTGCGCAGGCTGACGGGCTCCGCGGGCCGCGCGTCGATCGACGCGGGATAGGTCCCGACGTTGAGCGCGTTGAGCGCGCAGGGCAGCGCCGACCAGAGGAACGCGCTCGTGTAGCTCGACGACGTGAAGACGAGCGCGGCAGCCGCGAGCGACGAGACGGCCGAGCCGAACTTGCTGAACGACCGCGTCAGGCCGTAGACGCGCGTCTTCTCCTCGAGCCGGTCGTGCTGCTCGAGCCAGCGGAATATCAGCGCCTTGTGCGTGCCCGAGCGGAAGGCCTCACCCACGCCGAAGAGCACCATGGCCCCCGCCAGCGCTACGTAGGACGTCGCGAGCCCGAGCGCGACGAAGGACACGAGGTAGGCGACGAACGACAGCACCAGCGACCCGCGCCGCCCCAGCAGGTCCGCCGCGGCCCCCGAGGGCACCTCCAGCAGGTTGACCGTCGCCTCGCGGATCGCGACCAGGACCCCGATCTGGAAGAACGACAGCTCCTTCTCGACCAGCGCGAGGAGCAAGAACGGTTCGAAGTAGCGCTGGTTCTTCAGCAGGCCGTAGAGGCAGAAGCGGAAGAGCATCGAACTCACGCCCGCCGGGTCGAGGCGAGCTCGACGAACGGCGGCCTCCGGAACACGAGCAGCACGACCTGGTAGATCACCATGGAGAAGGGCAAGTACCCGAGGTAGCCCAGGATCGGCATCTCGAACAGCTTGCCGAACCCGACGTACGGGATGTGGTAGATCCACTTCGGGTAGCTGTGCGAGTTCCACATCTCCCAGAAGAAGCCGCAGAGTAGCGCCCCGGCCCACAGGGCGATCCAGTTGCGCCAGTCGCCGCGCGCGAGGTCGTGGAGGAACGAACGCCGACCCAGGCGCAGGCACAAGGGCTCCAGCAGGAACACGCCGAAGGTCCACTCGAAGAGGAAGCACTGCCGCGGCCAGAGCAGCATCGCGGCCGCCATGCCGAGGCCGACGACCACGCACGCGGCGGGGAAGCGCGGGCCGGGCGTGAAGCGGGGTCCGCGTGCGAAGCGCTCGATCCAGCGCGACCCGCGCGCGAGCTCGGCGCTGGCGACGATGGCCGGCACGACCGTCGAGAAGGACAGCGACGAGAGCAGGAAGTACTCGCCGGGGCCGAAGCGGTCCTCGCCGAGGTACTCCCAGTTCGCGAGCCGCTCGTTCAGCGCCTCGAACAGCCACCAGAACGGGATCGAGAGCACGAACAGGAGCGAGAACGCGAGCGGGTGGCGAGCCCACGCCGAAGTCCGGCGCCGCCTGTACGCGAGCGCGTCGACGACCAGGACGTAGCCGACCCAGAGCGGAAAGAACAGCAGGTGCGTACGCAGCCCCTCGAGCCCCCAGTTCAGGGGCCAGACGAGGGCCACCAGCGCGAGGCCGAGATAGCCGTGCAGGGGGAGTCGACGCCGGACGGAAGCCGCGGGTTCCACGCGGCAGAGTCTAGCTCCGCGCCGCCGCGGGGGGCGTCGGCGCCTCGGCCCGCAGCTCCCGGTGTGCTCGCAACGCGCACCGAAGTCCGACGTGGGCGAGACCTACGCACTTGACTCCGAGCACGTCCGATCTGAGGCCCGTGCTCAATTCCAGACCGCACTCCGAAGGTCGGCGAAGGGCGGCGAGAGCCCCCGCGATCTATTCTGTTCCTCGTCGATGAGTGGCTTGGGAAGGCGTTTCCTCCCCTCTCTCATCGCTTGCCAGGAGGCACAGTCATGAAGCGCACTTCAATCAAGTCGATCGCTCTGCGGACCCTCGCGGCCCTCGGCATGTCGTCCATCTGCCTCGCGGGAGACGGGAACCAGCCCCCGGTCTGCGATGCAGGTCCGACGGCGTTCGTCGAGTGTCAAGGCCTGGTCACCGTCGTCCAGCTGGATGCGACCGGGTCCTACGATCCCGACCAGGACGACCTTACCTTCTTCTGGACGCACGAGGACGTCACCGTGGCGTTCGACGACCCCACGAGTCCCACTCCGCTGATGTCGATCATCATGCCCGAAGGGGATTGCGTGTTCGAGTGCTCGCAGATCCTCGTCACCGTCAGCGACGGCCAGGACTTTTCGACGTGCAATACCGCGGCGCTCATCAGTGACACCATGCCGCCGGCCATGCAAATGCCGGACGACGTCCTGACGATGTGGGACGGTGGAGTGGCCGCGAACCAGCACGATCCGAACGACCCGCTGAACGGGTGGTGCACGGCCGTCGATCTCTGCAAGGAATCCACGGTCACCTTCGTGGACGACGTGCAGCACGGCTTCCCGCCGTCGGGGATCGAGGACATCGTGTTCCGCACCTGGACCGCCGTGGACGAGTGCGGTTACGAGGTCGACGAACTGCAGACGATGATGTACGTCGGCCCGTCGTTCTTCGGCACCGCGCTGATGGACGCGATGCCCGGCGACTGCATGAACTACTACGACCCGACCGTGAGGACGCCCTTCTCCGTCAATCTGCTCGGCGGTGCGGACTTCGACGCTCACGACGTGGTCATGGACAGCATCCTGATGCGGCGCACGGACGGCCTCGGCAAGTTCGTCGCCCCGGTGCGCGGCAGCTTGCGCGACTTCGAGACGGCCTCGGACAACGGCCTGTGCTCGACGGTAGGCGCGGACGGCTACATGGACTGCATCCTGAAGTTCAATCCGCGGAACCTCGAGCGCGACCTGATGCTCTGGGCGGCCGCGGACCGGACCGTCGTCCCGGTGGACCTCTACGGCATCACGGTCGACGGCGCCCCGTTCGTCGCCCGCGACTTCCTGATCGTCCGCAGGGACTTCTGACGCTTCGGCTCGAACGACGACGCGGGCTTCGAGCTTCGAGCTCGGGGTCCGCGCCCGCGCGTCAGGCCCGGACGCTCACGACGCCGTCGGACGTGCGCGGCTCTTCGCCGGCGGCCCAGCGGTCGACGACCCAGGTCGCGTCGCGCACGAGGCGCGCGGGCACCTCGCGCGGATCGCCGGGCTCGCGCAGCGCACGGCGCACGGCGTCCGCCTTCTCGCGGCCGTAGGCGATGACGATCGTCGCGCCCGCGGTCGTCAAGAGCTCCGGGACGACGGTCACGCGCCGGCTGGGCTTCATCGGAGCCTCCACGGCGACCACCCAGCGCTCCTCCTCCTCGAAGGCGGGCGAGTGCGGGAAGAGGCCGCCGACGTGACCGTCCATGCCCACGTCGAGCAGCAGCACGTCGAAGCGCTCGGGCAGGTCCTCCGCGTAGCGGTCGGCGGCCGCCTGGGCCTCCCGACCGTGGACCTCGATCCGGTGGACGCGGTGCAGCTCGATGCGCGGGTTCGCGAACAGGCCGCCGGCCGCCATGGCGTACACGCACGCGGGGTGGTTCGCGGCGACGCAGCGCTCCTCGGCGAAGTAGAACTCGACGGCCGCCCAGTCGAGCGAGTAGTGCGAGAGCAGCTCGCACACGATCGCCATGTGGCTGCCGCCCGCGATGGCGAAGTGGCACTCGCCGTGCTCACGCAGGCAGGCTTCGATCGCCGCGGCCGTCCGCCGGGCCGCCTCCGCGGCCACGGCGCCGTGATCCGACACCACGACGAATTCGCCGCCCACAGGGGAAGCGTAGGCGCTCGAGCGCGCGTGTCAACGGAGCCCGGCAGACGGAGGCCGGCGGCCGCGGCGGGGCCCGGTTCCTCAGATCTTGCCGGCCAGCCGGCGCAGGACGTAGCAGAGGATCCCGCCGTGGCGGTAGTACTCGACCTC
>CAYGPA010000318.1:0-6725 GCA_964351535.1 uncultured Planctomycetaceae bacterium | reverse complement strand
AGGTCCGGGACCGGCCCGACGCCCGGTTCGGCCAGCGACTCGAGCAGGCGGATGGGATCGTCGGTGACGACGAGGCCCTCGGCGAGCTCGCGCTCCGTCTGCAGCTGCGCCAGGCGCCGACCCAGCGCGCGCGGCACGACGCGCACGAGGTCCTCGAACTCCGCGAAGCCCGCGCGCGCGCGGTCGGCCGGGATCGGGTCGGTGCGCAGCTCGCTCCAGCCCGCGGCGATCTCGTCCTCCGCGTACCGCGCGAGCGCACGGCCGATCAGGGCGTCCTCGCTCGCCACGCTTCGAACCGAGGTGGCGGGTTGCTCGTCGTCGGGCGCGGGATCTTGGCGCGACCCCACGGACCTCGCAGTGACCGGCGGCTCCGCCAACCGCGCCTCCGCACGCCCCGGTCCGTCCAGCGGAGCGCGCTTCTCCGGCGCCGCGACGACGGCCTCGGTCGGAGTTTCCACCGACACCTCCCAGACGCGCCCACCCAGCAGGCCGACGACGACCCCGACGCATCCACCGATCGCGAGTCCCGTTCGCACTTCCATGGTCCGCTCCTCCTCCGAGCGCAAACCCATTGTCCCGCGGCGAAGCGTCCGCGTCGATGTGTCAATCCGCGGACAGTACCGGCGGAGCGACTCCCGCGACGGCCACGATCACCGCGACCAGCGCGAGGAGCACGAGCCAGACCGTCAGCGCGATGCGCACCGCGCGCGTCGAGCTCTCGGCCTCCCACCACGTCCGCGGGCGGATGCCCTGGACGTAGAACGTCGCGACGCTGGCCAGGTTGACGCAGATCACGTTGCTCGCGACGAGCAGCAGCGCGCGCCCCGCGTCCTCGAAGTGGCCGTTCGCGGTCAGGATCGCCGAGACCACGAGGGGCGGCACCAGCGCGACGGCCACCATCACGCCGACGAGCGAGCTGGCCGCGCCCGTCGTCAGCGCCAGCGCGCCGGCGGCACCCGTCGCGAGGGCGAGCAGCAGCTCGCCGAACGTGACCTCGGTGCGCGAGACGATCTCCGCGGACGCGAGATCGACGTCGAGCAGGAAGCCGACGCCCAGCGCGACCGCGAGCGAGACCAGCACGCCGATGGCGTTGGCGCGCAGCGCGCGACCGATCAGCGGCACGTCCCCGAGCGTCGTCCCGAGCGCGAGCGACATGTTCGGACCGAGGAGCGGCGCGATCACCATCGCTCCGATCACGACCGCCGCGCTGTCGCGCTGCACTCCCACGGCGGCGACGACGGTCGAGATCGACGTCATCGCCAGGAACGGCCCCGTGACGACCGCGTGCCTGCTGAGGTCGTTGTAGAGCTCCTCGCGGCTGATGCGGCGCGCGCGGCGCTCGGGCGTCTCGGTCGACTCGTCCGGAATGGGCTCGGGCGCGCGCGGAACGTGCGCCTCCAGCGGCAGCACGAGCAGGTGCGCGCCCTCGGTCGCCTCCAGGAGGGCCTGCAGCGAGTCGACGACCTCCTCGACGCGCTCGGTCTCGACGACCAGCTTGAACACGCCCATGTCCTCGACCGCACCGCTCCAGGACCACGAGAACGCGTGCTGCTCGAGCAGCTCGTAGACGGGCTCGCAGCGCTCCGAGGGCACGAACACTTCGATCAGACGGGCCGGCATCGCGCAGCCCTCGTACCAAAGGCGCGCAGCCCGGACCAGCCGCGCCGCCGATCCCGCCGCGGTTACGGTCGGCCCAGCGCCCTCGGATCGACGCCGTAGGTCGCGGAGAGATCGGACTCGCCGTCGGCGCGCCGCGAGGCCGCGAAAACCCGCTGGAGCGCCTCGCGGTGCGGCGAGTCCGTGCGCACGTACGCCAGGATCCACCAGTCGCCGCCCCACGCGCGCCCGAGGCGGTACGCGGCGCCGAACTCGCAGTGGTCGCGCACGTAGCGCATCTCGCGGTGGAACATCGCGCCCAGCTTGTCCCGCTCCCAGAAGCGGAAGAGGGCGGAGCCCATCCCGTCCAGGATGCCCTGCACGAGCGGCAGCGCGAAGACCGGGTCGTCCGCGGGCCGCGCGGCGCCCGGCGAAGCCGGCGGGAAGATCGAGAACACGACGTCGGGCTCCTGCGCCTCGAGGTACTCCCAGACCTCGTCGAGCGTGAGCGCCTCGCGGCCGCAGAGTCGATTGTCGTTCAGCCCGATCCAGTCGATCGCGCGGAAGCGGCTGAAGTACGGCACCATGCCGGCTCCCGACAGCAGCACGGTCGCCTCCGACTCGAGCCCGGTCTCGGCCAGGTCGAGCCCGAGCCGCGCGTGCGCGACGTCGTCGTTCCGCCACGACGTCCAGCGCGTCGCGGAATAGGTCGGCGCGACCAGCCAGTCCGGCGCGCGCGCGTCGCTCGGCGCGAACAGCAGCGGCGCGGCGACGCCGAGCCCCAGCGCGGGAGCGAGCAGCGCGTACGGCGAGCGCCGCGCCGCGGCGGCCAGCACGAGCCCCGCGGTGACGAGCAGCGGTGCGAGCAGCGGGTACTCGTAGCGGAACCCGCCCGCCATCTCGTGGATCACGCGCGCGTAGCCGACGGCCATGCCGAGCGAGGGAGCGAGCAGCACGGCGGCCGCCAGCACCGTGCGCCGCGGCGCGCGGACCGCGGCGGCCCCCGCGGCGACCAGACCGAGGAGCGGCAGCGCGCGCAGCGCGAAGAAGCGCAGCGTCGTGCGCAGCCCCGGCAGCGCGACCGCCTCGCCGCCGAAGATCGCGTTGTGGGTCTTCACGTAGTACGGGTTGGACGGCAGGCGGCCGAAGGTGGCGAGCTTCCAGGCCACGAAACCGACCAGCAGCAAGGTCCAGATCGCAGCGCCGGGCCCCACCGCGCGCACGGCGCGTCGCAGGGAGCTCGGCTCGCCCGCGGACGGCTCGCGCAGGATCGTCGCGGCGAGGAAGGCGGCCACGAGCGTCGCGCCCGCGAGCAGGAAGCCCTCGGGACGCGCCAGGGAGAACGCGAGGAGCAGCAGCGCCCCGCCGGCTCCCCGGACCCACGCGCGCGCGGTCGTCGACGGCGCCTCGCCCGCCGGCGCCCCCACCGCGACCCGCACGGCCCAGGCCGCGACCCAGGCGTGCAGCGCGAAGAAGAGCAGCGTCTCCATGCCCTCGGCCAGGTGGTCGGCCGTCTCGCTCACGAACGCGAGCCCGAGGCCGACGAACACGCCGGCGGCGAGCCCCGCGCCGGGGGGTGCGCGCACCCTGCGCGCCGCCCACGCGATCGCGAACGGAACCGACAGCAGCGCCAGCAGGCACAGCGCGCGCGAGCCCAGCAGCGGATCGATCCCCGCCGCGTGGAACGCCGCCGCGAAGAGGACGTGCAGCAGGCTCGACGCGCCGGGCGTCGGCTCGTCGTCGTTCGTGTTGTAGACGAGCCCGCGGCCCTCGGCGACGTGGCGCCCGTAGCGGTAGGTGATGTACGCGTCGTCGGCCACGCTCGCGCGCGCCTCGCCGAGCCGGCTGGACGCGAACCACGCGAGCGCGCCGAGCGCGAGGAGCGCCGCGGCCCACGTCCAGGCCGCTCGGCTCATCTCCTCCTCGTGCGCTCGCTTCATGAATCGCCGCGCGCCAGGTCGCGCGGCGCGGCCGGGAGCGTAGGCGATCGGCGGCCGAGCCGCCAAACCTCCCACCAGCGGCGGGTCGACTCCGGCGGCGGCAGCGGGCCGAGGGGCTCGCCCCCGCCGGCGAGAAGCAGCAGGTCGATCTCCGGCGGGCAGAGAAAGCGGATACGCGGCGCGTGGTGCCCCTCCATGCCGATCCCGGGCGTCACGTGCAGCCAGTGGTCGCCGAAGCGGTTCAGCCCGCGCGCGTAGCGGTTCGGCAGCCGGCTCAAGGTCACGGGCGGGCCGATCCCCGGGAACGAGATCTGCCCGCCGTGCGTGTGGCCGGCGAGGTGCAGCTCGACCTGCTTGCCGTCGAGCTCCGGCGAGAGGTCGGGCACGTGCGTGGCGACGATCGTGACGAGCCCCGGATCCCCGTCGGGCTCGAGCAGTTCGAGCCGCGGCCGCTGCGCCGTGGCGCCGAAGATCCGCAGCCGACGCTCGTCGCCGAGGTCCAGCACGAGCTCCTCGTTGCGCAGGTAGTGCACGTGATCGAAGCCCTCGAGGACCCGCTGGCGGATGCGCTCGGGCTCCGAGTGCCCGGGGATCAGCACGACGCCGTGGCGCGCGGAGATCGAGCCCAGGAACGCGCGCGCGGCGGCGATCGCGGGCTCGGGGTCGCCGAAGGGTCCGGCGATGTAGTCGCCGCACCACACGATCAGGTCGGGGTCCGCCGCGTTGACCATCTCGGCCGCGCGCCGCTCGCGCGCGCACGCGCCCACGGTCTGCAGGTCGGAGATGTGCACGACCCTCAGCGGCTCGACCTCCGCCGGCCAGGCCGCGAGCTCGATGCGCGTCTCGTCGGCCACCAGGCGATTCGGCTCGATCAGGAGCGCGTAGGACGCCGCCATCACGAGCAGCGCCGAGGCCCCGAGCAGGATCGGATCGCCCCGACCGCGCCGCGCGAGCGCGACCGTCGTGAAGACCGGCAGCCAGAAGCCCGCGAAGTAGTAGACGAAGGCCACCAGCATGAACTGCGAGGCGCCGCGCCAGTGGTCCAGGATGCGCACCGACAGCACGCCTCCGGCGGCGAGCAGCGCGTAGCTCGCGGCGGTCGCGAAGAACCGGCCGCGCACGCGCTCGCGCCCGAGGGCGACGCGCCAGGCCGACCACAGCGCGAGACCGACGGCTCCGGAGAGCACGACGTAGACCAGCTGGAGCTTCAGGTAGGGATTCACGGGGGGCGGGATTCTGCCACGCCTCCGCGCCACTCGCGGCGCGGGGTCGTGGCCTGGGCCGGTACGGCCGGAGCGAGGCCAGGGGTGGCCGAAACGGGCAGGATTCCGACGGCCGCCCGGCCCCGGGCGCTCGAGCCGGGTCTATCGGCCGAGGCGTCGGGGGAGCCGCAGGAGCGTCGGGGGGCTGCGAGGCGGGTTCCCGGAACTGCCTGGGTTCCGTGTGGGACGGACCGGGCTCCGGGGTGGAGCACCGCGCGAGACCGGCCGAGCCGCCACCCCGGCGTCGAATCCGCCTCGCCGGCGTCGAGGAGCACCGCTCGTCGCCGGCCCGCAGCTCCAAGCCTCTCTCGGACAGGGACTTCGGTCCGGCTCGAAGCGAAGATTCCACACGCAAACCAGACAGTCTCGATTGGCGGACCGGAGGGGGTCGTGCAGGATGCCGCTGCCCCCGGCGGACGCCGGGAATCCCGCCCGCGCTTCGGATCGTCCCCGCGGGCGGTCGAACCTGCCAGGGCCCCACGCCGCTCCCCCGCCATGGCCGCCGAACCGAATTCCTCCGACTCCAGCGCCTGGAGCGCGCTTCCCGCCGCCGTCGTCGCCGCGATGGCCGCCGCCTGTGCCGTCGGGCTGGTCGAGGCGTTCCTGCTGCAGGACTCGAGCCTCACGCGCTACGCGGCCTGGTCCGCGCGGCTGGTCGGGCTCGCGGGGGCCGGCTATGCCGCCGCGGGGCTCGCGCTCGGGCTTCCGGCCGCCGCGCTGGCGTGTTTCCTCGTTCGCCGCCGCGAGCTGCCGGGCCGGCAGGCGGTGTTCGCCGCCGCCGCGGGGACCGGTGCGGGCTTCGCGGCGTTCGTCGCCTCCAATCAGGTCGGCAACACGCTGCTGCCGCTCGCGGTGCTCGCCCCCACCTACCTGGCCGTCGCCGTGCCCGCGCCGCGCGCGCTCGGTCGCTGCGGGTTCTGGCTCGGCGCCGCCGGGCTCTGCCTGGCCGCCGGGCTCGTGACCGCCGCGGTGCGCGCCGACGGTTCGTACCTCGGTCCGCTCGCGGGACTGCTCTGCATCGCGCTCGGACTCACGGCGTTCGTGCGACCCCGGTTCGGGGTTCTCGCCGGGCTCGCCAGTCTGGTCTGCGGGGGGCTGGGAGTTGCCGCGCTGTGGAATTCGTTCCCCGTGCCCGCTCCCACGTCCGGTGCCGCGCAGCGTCCGAACGTCGTGCTCGTGACGCTCGACACGCTGCGCGCGGACCACGTCGGCTGCTACGGGTACGAGCGCGACACGACGCCGGTGCTCGACGCGCTGGCCGCGGAGGGCGTGCTGTTCGAGAACGCGATCACGTCCGCCAACACGACGGCGCCGTCGCACGCGACGATGCTCTCGGGTCTGCACCCCGTCCAGCACGGCACGACCAACAACGGGATGCCGCTGGACCCGTCGGTGACGGTGCTGCCGGACGTGCTGGTGCGCGAGGGCTACGAGACGGCGGCCTTCGTGTCGGGCTTCACGCTGGTGGACGAGGCCTGCGGGCTGGCCGGGCGCTTCGATCGCTACGGCGACAACCTGCTGAGCTTCCCGTGGCTGCCGGAGGTCGCGCTGGAGCTGCGCCTCGGCAAGAGCGTCAGCCGCCTCGCGGCGCAGCGGGGCGTCGAGATCTGGCGCGGAGATCGTCCGGCGCAGGAGACGGTCGGCGAGGCGCTCGAGTGGCTCGACGCCCGCGCGGAACGCGGCGCGAACTCGCCCTTCTTCCTGTGGGTGCACTGCTACGACCCCCACGCGCCCTACGAGCCGCCCGCGCCCTACGACACGCAGTTCGACGACGACTATACAGGCGACGCGACCGGCGACTGGTACCACTTCGACACGGCCGAGCGGCGCGCGATCGCGTCGTCCGAGCGGGACCGCGAGCACATGGAAGCGCTGTACGACGGCGAGATCGCGTACACCGACGCGTGGCTCGGCCGCCTGCTGGAGG
>CAYGPA010000317.1:0-6733 GCA_964351535.1 uncultured Planctomycetaceae bacterium | reverse complement strand
CGCGCTCGCGCTGGCCGAGTCCGGGCTGCGGCGCAACGACGAGTCCCTGGTGCGCGCCGTGCGCGCGCTGGACGAGTTCGAGCCGCAGAGCGTCTACTCCGCGTCGGTCCACCTCCTGCTGGTCGACGCTCTCAGCGGACGGGAGGACCTGCTGCACGCGGCGCGGAAGAGCTTCGACTACCTCGTCGAGAACCGCACGAACGGCGTCTGGGCCTACCCGTGGTCGCACGTCTGCGGCAGCAACACGCAGTTCGCGCTGATGGCGCTGCGCGCGGCGACGCGCATCGGCTTCGAGATCGAGGAGGCGGTGCTGCTCGAGGTCCTCGACGGACTCGACGTGTTCCGGCACCGCTCGGGAGGCTTCGCGTACAGCCCTGGAGCCGAACCCTACGCGGGCATGACCGCGGCAGCGCTGGCGGGCTACGCGGTGCTGAGCGAACTGTCCGCGGACGCCCCCAAGCTCGCCTCCGCGCTGCGCCGCAGCCGCAAGGACGTCGCGGGCGCGGAGGACTGGCTCGCCGAACGCTTCGATCCGACGCGCAACATGCTGCCGAACGGATCGTGGACGCCGTTCTGGAACAGCGCGTACATGTGGGCCCTCGAGCGCTGGTGCGGCCTGACCGGCCGCGACGAGTTCGCGGGTCGCGACTGGTACGCCGAGGGCGCGGCCTGGCTCGTCGACACGCAGTCGGCCGACGGCTCCTGGACCAGCCAGAACGTGCCCGTCGAGAACACGTGCCTCGCGCTCCTGTTCCTGCGGCGCGCGACGGTCTCGGCGGGCGCCGAGGTGTCCGAGATCTACGCCGAGATCGACCGCGAGCGCGCGGCGCGCGAGCGCCCACCCGAGTTCCCGGGCGCCGCCGCGGTGCGCCTCACGGACTGGTGGGTCACGGGGCCCTGGAGCGGCAAGGCGGACGGCCTGCTACTGCTGGAGCCGCCCTTCGACCCGCTCGAGGTCGTGCCTGGAAGCCGCGCGAAGGTCGCCCGCCGCAAGTGGCAGGCGCTCGAGCTGCGCGACGATCGCTGGGAGGACCTGGACGAGGCGACCGGACGCGCGGGCGACCTTCAGCTCTGGTGCCTCGGTACCTGGCTCTGCGTGGAGCCTGACCCGTCGAATCCCGAGCTGCCCGTGGACGTTCTGCTCTGGTTCGCGCTCGAGGACGGCTTCGACATCGTCGTCGACGGCGTGCGCCAGGTGCGCGAGCGCCGCGTGCGCGCGGCGATCAACGGCGACGTGCGCGTGCCGCTCACGCTGTCGCCGGGCGCCCATCGACTCGTCGTCCTGGTCGACGACCTGGGCGGAGCGGCGGCCTTCGGCGCGCGCATCACCGATGCGAACAACTCGGCGCCGCCCGAGCGCGTCTCGGTCCTCCTGGAGCCCGCCGACGAGCGGCGCTGAGCCGCCTTCGCTCCGCCACCGTTACAATCGAAGCGTGCTCCACTTCGTGACCCTGGCGTTCGCCGGGTGGCTGGCTGCGGCTCCCGCGGGCGGCATCCAACCGGGCGATCACAGCATCCTCGTCGTCGTGCTGGACGACGTGGGCTCCGACAAGCTCGCCGTCTACGGGCAACCACCGGTGCCGCCCGAGATCTGGCCGGCCACGCCGGCGATCGACGCGCTGCGCGCCGCTGGAGTCCTGTTCACGAACTTCCACGTGGCGCCCGTGTGCAGCGCCACGCGCGCTCAGTTGCTCACGGGGCGCCACGGATTCCGCACGGGAGTGCTCGCCGCGATCCAGCCCGACGGCTACACGCTGCCCGACGAGGAGGTGTTGATCCCCGAGTACCTGCGCGACGCTCTCGGAGCCGTCGGCGGCCCGAACTACGCGCGCGCGGCCTTCGGGAAGTGGCACCTGAGTGCCAAGCACCCCTCGAACGCCTGCCACCCGATCGCGAACGGCTTCGAGCTCTTCCGGGGCCACCTCGGCAACCACAACAACCACTTCAACTGGACCGCGGTGGAGCGCTTCGCGACGCAGGCTGCGCGCGAACCGGCGTGCGTCGGAGAATGGCCCGGCAGCGCGCAGGTCACGGAGTGGGACGCCACGAGAACGCGCCGCGACGCCGCGGACTGGATCCAGGCCCGGACCGAGCCCTTCTTCGCGTACGTGGCGTTCGCGCAGGCGCACTCGCCGATCCAGGTACCTCCCCTGTCGCTCCTGCCGGCGGGGACGCTGCAGGAACTCGCCGCCGAGGGCCTGGACCAGGCCGGCCTCGTCCTGCCGTGGACGCTGCCCTGCGACGGGTCCGATCCGGTCCACCAGCGGCGCGTGCGGCTCGTCTACCGCGCCATGGTCGAGGCACTGGACGCGGAGCTCGCGTTGCTGCTCGCCGCCGTTCCGCCGCAGACGATGGTCTTCCTCGTCGGCGACAACGGTACGGGAGACTTCGCGCTCCAGGTCGACGTCGTGTCTCCGCCCCCGGCGGGAGCGCCTTACCCGCCGCGCCATTCGAAGGGGTCGATCGGACTGCTCGGCGCGCGCGTCCCCATGATCGTGGCCGGCCCGCTGGCCCCGGCCGGCGGGACCTGCGACGGGCTCGTGGGCGCCACGGATCTGTTCGCCACCGTCGCGTCCATCGCGGGAGCACCCCCGCCGTCGGGCGCGAACGTCGCCGACGACAGCATCGACTTCCTGCCCTCGATCCGCGCTCCGGGCCGACCGACGGCGCGCACCCACGTCCTGACCGAGCGCGCGCTCGTGAACGGCCATCGCTACGTGGGGGGGCTCGGCGCCTGGGCTCCCTCCATCCCGGATCCCTACGAACGAGCCGTCACCGACGGGGCCTATCGCTACGTGCGCGTCCACGCGACGGGGGCGCTCGCGCCCTGCCCGCCGATCGGGACGCTCTGCCCCCGCCCGGTGCTGACGGAGGAGCTCTACGACGTCCGCACGGACCCGAACGAGCTGTCGAACCTGATCTGTGCCCCGGACGCCGCGGCGGCGACGGCGCTGTCCGTGCTGCGCGCCCAGTTGGACGCGTTGCCCTGCGCTTGTCCCTGATCCCCGTGTGGACCGGCGCGCGATACGAAGGTGTCGAAGGCGCGGAAGAGGCCCCTGATGATCTCCCTGGCGAAGGCCGCACGCCTCGCCCGGAGCGCTCGCGTGGGGCTGGGCGGAGCTCGCGACTCAGGTGCTGAGGTCCAGCGTCACCTCTCCGATCGCGTCCGGCCCGACATGGACGATCGCCGCGTCTCCCACGGGCTGGTTCTCCCGGCGGCCGTGGACCTCGATCGAGTGCGCACCCGGAGGTACGCGAGGAATCGTGCAGCGCTTCCCCGCGGGCAGGGGGCCGGGAACGCCGTCGACGAGCACGCGCAGGTCGGTCACGTCGGCTGCGCCGTCGACCGTCACGCGCAGGGACCCCGGCTCGGAGCGATCGCGCTCCGCGCGGACCATGCTCTCGAGCTCGGACAACGAGCTCTGGAACTCCTTGGCCCAGACCTCGGTCTCGCGCAGGATCTCGCCGTCGACCAGCTCGACGAACTGCAGCATGCGCTGGATGGCTTCCTCGCTGTCCTTCGCGTCCAGGACACCGTCCTCGGCCGCGTGGGACTGGAGCAGCGCCCACTCGAAGCGGAACCTGCGCAAGGCTCTCTCCAGAGTCAGGTTCGAGGTCACGAAACGGATCCAGCCCGAGGACAGTCCGTACAGCCGGTCGGCACCGATGCTGACTCCCGCGGCCGCGAAGCAGACGTAGCCCCAGCTGGCGCGTGCCGGGTTGGCCTCCCACGCGGTGACGACCAGGGGGACCAGCACGCCGCCGGCGCCGAAGACGATCGCAGCCGTCCTGAGGAACCTGGACCGCGTTCGCTTCCACCGGGACTTCCGTTCGTAGTACTCGACCGCGGAGCTGCCGACCGCATCCGCGATGCGGAACAGCTCCTCGAGCGACCTGGCGCGATGCTCGGGCTTCCACGAGAGCGCGAGGACGGTCGCCCCGAACCCCTTGATGCGCTCCCTCAGCGTCTCTTCGCTCTCCCTGCTGGGCACGGTGGCCGAGCCCTCTGTCTCCCGTTCGCTCACGATCTCCTCCTTCTCCGTCGGCTCGACGGCAGCGACGATTCTAGTTGGGACGCAGCCGCACGACCCCGTCGTTCGGCGGATCCCCTTCCCCCTGGCTCGCCGAGCCCTCCGGAGAGCCGTCGCGGCACGCCGCCCCGCGCGGGGCACCCGGGTTTGGCTGGGCCGAGCCGGGGCGCTGCGCTCTCGCGAATGATCGACCCGCCGCGCATCTCGACACCCGGCTACCGCACGCAGTCGCCGGACACGGACGAGTGGGCCGAACGCATGCTCTTCGACCACTGGCGACGCATGCAGCCCCACGAGAAGGCGGCCCTGGTGACGCAGCTCAGCGAAGCCCTTCACCGCCTGACCCTCGCCGGCCTCGCAGATCGCTTCCCCGACGCCGACGCGAACGAACTGGAGGACCGCGCCCTGGCCCTCCGCTACGGCGACGAACTGGCCGCCTGGGTCCGAGAACGCCGCGCGGAGCGCGAGCCATGCCCGCCGACCCCGTCGTAGTCGCACTGAGCATCGCGCGAGAGCTCGAGCGACTCGCGATCCCCTACGTCATCGGGGGATTGGTCGCCAGCACCCTCTACGGAGAGCCGCGGGCGACGCTCGACGTGAACTTCGCGATCCGACTCGAGTCCGCGCAGGCCGACGAACTCGCGGACGCGTTGGAGAACGAGTACTACGTCCACCGAGACAACGTGCGCGAGGCGGCTGCCGAGAACCGGCGTTTCAACGTCATCCAGCACGGACTCCTGGTCAAGGCCGACCTCTACGTTCGGCCGGCGGAAGGCCTGTATGCGGAAGTGATCCGTCGCGCTCGAACCATCCAGTTGGCCGAGGGACCGGGGGGGCGTGCGGTCGTGGCGACCGCGGAGGATACTCTGCTCCAGAAGCTCCGCCGGTACCGGCTCGGCGACGAGGTGTCGGATCGTCCGTGGCGTGACGTGCTCGGCATCTTGAAGGCGCAGGGCGAGACGCTGGACGGCGACTACCTGCAGCGCTGGGCGAACGAGCTCGACCTCGCCGACCTGCTCGCTCGGGCGTGGAGCGGGCTCGGGTCCGGGCCCACCTCAGTCTGATTTCCGATCGTCCCAGTCGCAGCGTCCGGCCAGGTGTTCCGCCGAGCCGTCGCGCAGCCAGGGGTCGAGCTGGGTGACGTCCTTCAGCTGCTGGCCGCGGTGGCGGGGGACGACGGCGTAGGTGACGGGGAGGTCGGGGAGGGTCGTGACGTCGCTCCAGAGCTTCTCGGACTGGGTGACGGGGTAGACGTCCTCGTGGCCGTGGCCCCAGCGCTTCTTGACGTCCTTCAGCGTGACGTAGGTCGGCAGGCGGTCGAGCCAGCGGTGCGCGGCGCGGAGGACGCGGGCCTCGTGGTCGAGGGCTTCGCGCGTGAGCTCGAAGAGGGCCAGCAGGCCGTCGACGTCGATCCACGTCGTCATCGTGTTGTAGTACGCGAGGCGCAGTTCGTCGGTCGGGTTCCGCAGCGCCAGGGCCTCGATCAGTCGCGGCCGGCCGTCGATGCGTGCCAGGCCGCCGCCGTGGTCCTCGATGCGGCGGGGGATCAGCTCGAACGTCAGTGGCGCGCCCGCGTCGAGGTGCAGGCCGAGGAGCGCGGGGTCGACGTCGGCGCCCAGCGTGTCGACGTTGTGCAGCAGCAGCGTGCGCAGGTCGGGGTGTTCGGCGAGCAGGTCGCGCAGCGTGCCGTTCACGAGCAGGTTGGCGACCTCGTAGGCGTGGCCTGGGGGATGCACGCACTGCGCGGGCAGGTTGTCGCGGTAGTCCGCGCCCTCGCCGCGGGACTCGGCCCACTGCTGCAGCGCCGCCTGCAGGCTGCGCCGGACCTTCTCCGCCCGCTCGTCGAGCTCCTGCCGCGCGGTCTCTTCCCAGGCGAAGCGCAGGTCGCGCACCATGGGGACCCGGCGCAGGCCGACGAAGCGACCGCGCGACGTGCGGGCAAGCACGGGAGAGCCCGCCGGCCGCGCGGCGAGGGCGGCGGCGATCGGACCGTGCGTGAGATAGCTCGTCGTCACGACGTGCGGCAGCGGAGCTCCGCTCGCGCGCGCGGTGCGGAGGCTCTTCGCGAGATGGACGTCGAGGAAGGTGCGGAACTCCCCGGCGAGCTTCGCGAAGGGGTGCAGCGCCTTCACGACGCCCGCGCCGCCCGTCCAGCGGCTGCCGCTGCCGCCCGCGAGCGTGACGACCGCGACCTCGCCGTTCGCGAGCGCCGCACGCCCGCGCCGCAGCCACGCCTCTTCCGGAGGTCCCGAGGCGTCCACGACGTCCTCCGCCGCGGCGGGCGCGACCTCGACGTCGGCGGGCAGTCGATTGGGCTCCAGGCCGAGGCGGCCCGCGCGCAGGTCCGCGCCGATGCGGTCGTGCAGGTCGGGGTCGAAGCCGTTCGCGCGCAGCAGGTCCTCGAGGGCCGCGTCGTCCGCCGGCGTCGCCGGAGCCCGCTCCACGGGGCGCGCGAGCTCGAGCTCGCCCGCGGCCGGCAGGTCGGCGCGGGAGCCTCGCTCGTCGATCGCGAAGTCGTACACCACGGGCTCCATCGCGAACGGAAAGGCGTGCTCCAGCTCGCGCTTCGTGGTGCCGAGGATCTCGGCCATGCCCGCGCGGGCCTCGTCGGCGTGCGCCGGATCGAACAGGAAGCCCATGCCGCCGCCGGCCATGCCGCCGTGCATGCAGAAGCCGTGGAAGCGCCGGCCGAAGCGCGCGCG
>CAYGPA010000316.1:0-6734 GCA_964351535.1 uncultured Planctomycetaceae bacterium | reverse complement strand
CCGCGCGGCGTCCAGCGCCGCGCGCGCGCCGCGCGCGTCGCGATCGACCTGCACGAGCGGGAACGGCTGCGCGGCCGTCTCGTTCGCGTCCGCAGCCGCGGCCTGTCCCGCGGGCGGCGCCGCGCCGACCTGCACCTCGACGACGAACTCGCCCGCGTGCGCCCCCGCGAGCGTGGGAGCCGTCAGCGTCAGCGGGTCGAGCCCCAGGTTCTCGAGCGCCAGCACGACACCGCCGCTCGGACCCGCCGTGGCCGGCCGCGCGCCGAGGTCGACGCCGTCGCCGCTCGCGACGACGGGACCGAACTCGATCGCGGCGGCGAGGAAGGGCGTCTGGCTGACGTCGTCCTCGACGATCGTCAGCGTGTGCTCGGTCTGCGCCCCGAGCACCGCCGAGCCGAGCGGCGCCGAGAGCCGCAGCACGATCGTCTCGTCCCCCTCGAAGAGCGTGTCGTCGCGCACCGTGACGTCGAACAGCGACTGGTCGCCGTCCAGCGCGCCGGCCGGGAACAGCACGGTGTGCGGCAGCAAGAGATCGTAATCGGACCCGCCCGTGGCCGAGCCCGCGCCGAGGTCGCTGACCAGCACGGTCGCGTCGCGGCCGAGCTGCACGCCCGCGGGGAGCTGCAGGCGAATGCCGAGCCCGACGGTCGCGTCGGCCTCGTTCGCCGTGCTCGTGGTCGGGGTCGCGAACGACACGAAGCCGACGTCCGGGTCGTCGAGCACGACCTCGACCGTCTGCATGCCCCACAGCGCGGCACCGACGGGAGGCGTCAGCTCGAGGACGACGTCCTCGGCCCCCTCCGCCAGGTCGTCCGCGAACACTTGCACCTGCACCGGAAGCTGCGCACCGCCCCTCGACCCGGGCGGGAACACGACCGTCTGGTCGCCGATGGCGGCGTAGTCGACCCCCGCCGTGGCGCTGCCCGCGCCGGTGTCGCGCACGCGGACGGAGAGGGCCTCGTCCAGCGCGCCCGCGCCCAGCACGAGCTCGATCGTGACCGCGCCCGAAGCGCCCTCGGCCACCGGCGGCGCCGGAGCGAAGCGCACCGCGAGCGCGGCGGAACCTCCGCCGCCGGACCCGCCGCAGGCGGAGAGCAGCGCGGCGGCGCAGAGGACGACGGTCGACGGACGACCTGTACGGCGAGGACGAGAGCGCGGGACCATGGCGGGGACCCCATGGTTCGGCGCGCGAGGCGACCGCGGTGGAGCGCGCGCACCGCGGGCGGCGCCGCGGCTCGCACTCGATCCCGCCAGCGGGAGACGAGCCCTCCGGAGCGTGCGCTACCGCGCGAGGTCCCACGGCCGAGCGCGCCGCGCCCGCGAAGGACGCGCCGACACCGCGCAGGATTTTCCGGTCTAGCCCGGTCTGGCCCGGGCTAGTCGCCGGCCGCGACGCGCTGCAGCTCGGCCGAGGCTTCCTCGTAGTCGGGGAAATCGGCCACCAGCGACTCGAAGACCTGGCGGGCCTCGTCGGACCGATCCGCGGCGGCGAGGGCGCGGCCGAACGCCAGGCGGGCCGGCGGGTGTCCCGGGCGCAGCTGGAGCGACTTCTCGAGGTCGGCCACCCCGCCGGCGGCGTCGTCGAGGTCGACGCGCACGATCCCGCGGTAGTAGTAGTTCGACGGGTCCTCCGGCAGGCGCTCGATCAGGCCGGTGAGGATCGTCTCCGCCTGCTCCGCATCGCCGCGGAGATGCAGCGCCCAGGCGCGGTTGTACAGCCCCGAGGGGTCGTCCGGCGCCTGCTTCAGACCCTCGGCGCAGGCCGCCAGCGCGTCGTCGAAGCGCTCGAGACCGATCAGCGCCTCGGCCTTGTTGAAGTACGCCGTGTAATACGAGGGGTCGAGCGCGAGGCAGGCGTCGTAGGCCTTCACGGCCTCCTCGTCGTAGCCGATCATCCGCAGGCTGACGCCGCGGTTGTTGTGCGCGTCGGCGTTCTCGGGGTCGAGCCGCAGCGCCTGGTCGTAGTAGCCCAGGGCCTCGATGTGCATCCCGTGGGCCGCCAGGTTCTGGCCCTGGAAGTGCGCCTCCTCCGCCGACGCCTCGGTGGTGTCGGCCACCTCGTCCGCGGGCTCCTCCCCGGGCGGCTCTTCGCTCGAGTCCGCGCAGCCGGCGAGGGCGGCTGCCAGCGCGAGGAGGACGACCCGGCGGGCCGCGTGCGGCGGGCGCTCGGCGCCGTCTCGGGAAGCTCGGGAGGTTTGCGCGGCTCGGAAGGAATGCATCGGGCGGGATCTCCGGGGAGGGAAGCGCGCCAGTATTCCAAAGCCCCCGACAGCGTCCAAGCCCTGCGAGCGCGGAGGCCGCCGGGCGCGGCGAGCGAGCAACTACGGGGATTCGGACACCGGCGCGACGGAGGCGGGCCCTTGCCCGCGCTCCAGACGCTGGTGCCCGCGCCCGAGCGAGCGGGCGACGAGCAGCCACAGACCGCAGACGGGGAGCGCCAGGAACGAGATCGTCGCGAGCGACGCACCGAGCCTGCCGAGGAGGCTGAAGATCCAGGCGCTCGTCGCGTCCCCGCCGCGGAACACGACGGTGTCGATGAAGTTCTTCGACTTGTAGCGCTCCTCGCGGCTGACCACGGTGAAGAGGACCTGCCGCGTCGGCGACGACAGGGCGTAGCTCGTGGCCCGCTGCACGACCTGCAGCACGACGATGACCGCCAGGCCGTTCCAGACTCCCAGGACTCCGAAGCCGACCAGGTAGATCGCGGGCAGGACGCCGAGGGTCCAGCCGACGCCGATGCGCGCGATGATGCGCGAGGTCAGGAAGACCTGGGTCCCGAGCGTCAGCGCCTGCACGGCGAAGTTCATCCCGGCGAAGAGCCGCGTGCGCGCATCCGGGTCGTCCATGGCGGACTCGATGATCGAGGCCTGCTGCATGTAGAGGACCGTGCCGCTGGTCGTCTTGAAGAACAGGTAGGCACAGATCCCCAGCAGGTAGGGAGAGCGGAGCGCGAGCTTCACACCGTCCAGGATCCCGCCGCCGGTCGCTCCGGCGCTCGCCTCCGGGGCGTCGTTCGGGGTTGCGTTCGGGGACGGCCGCGCGGAGCGGCTGCGGGCCAGGCGCGTGGCGCACAGGATCGCCAGCTCGAGGAACAGGAGCGGGATCCACAGCAGGTTCACCGTCCCAACGAGCTCGACGGAGAGCGTCGTGATCAGCGAGCCGCACAGCGCGCCGGCCGTGCCCCCGGCGGCGATGAAGCCGAACAGTCGCTTGGCCTGCTCGCTGTCGAAGAGGTCGGCGACGAAGCTCCAGAAGAACGAGACGACGAACAGCGAGAAGAAGCTCGTCCACACGAAGAACGCGCGCGAGGCGTGCAGGCGCAGCTCTTCACCGCCGAAGCTGAACAGCAGCCAGAACACGAGGATGTTGGCCGCGAAGAAGTGGTAGACGACGGGGACCAGCACGCGCCGCGGGTAGCGCGACACCAGCGCTCCGAAGATCGGCACGCCGATCAGGGTCGCGACGAAGGTGCCCGAGAAGAGGAAGGGCAGGTTCTCGGACCCGCCGGCGACGCCCATCTCCTCGCGCACGGGCCGGATCACGAAGTAGCCCGCCAGCAGGAAGAAGAAGTACGCGAAGGCCCAGCCCATCGCGCGCACCTCGTCCGCCTCCACGCGCACGAGCCGGCGCAGCCAGAGCGCCACGCCCTCGCCGCCCGCCGACTGCGGGCCGTCTCCCCCGCTCACCTGCGGCCCCGTCACCGGCGCGCGCCGCCGCGAGGAGCTTCAGGATCGAGGATCCGCGCGCCGGCGGTCACGAGCCCGAGCCTTCCTCGGGAGTCTCCTCGGGATCGGGGACGGCCCCCGGACCGCGCGAGGTCTGCGCGTGCCAGGCCGCGAGGACCTCCGTCTCGCGCGCCGCCGGCAGCCCGGCGCGCAGCGGTCGCTCGGGCTGCGCTCCCCACCACTCGAGCGTGTCGCGCGCCGTGTCGACCGGCGGACGGAACGTCAGGCCCGCGTCGATCGCTCGCTGGCGGCTGACGAACGGGCACCGCTCCGCGCCCTCGGGCGGCGGGATCCACATCGGCATGTGGGCCCACGGATGGACGCCTTCCTGCGCGAGGAAGTCGGTCGGAACCCACGTCAGCTCGGGCTCGATCCCGGCGGCGCGGCCACAGGCCGCCAGCAGCTCGCCCATCGGCACCGGCGCGGCCGGGCCGTCGGCGTTGAAGGTCCCCGGCGTGCGCTGCTCGAGGAGGTGCACCATGAAGGCCGCGAGGTCGCGCACGTCGATGAAGCTGACCGTGTGGTCGGGGTTGTCGGGGGCCAGGATCTCACCGCCCCGCGACACGCGCACGGGCCAGTAGGTGAACCGATCGGTCGGATCGCCGGGCCCGCTGATCAGACCCGGTCGGACGACGGTGGCGCCCTCGCCGAAGGTCTTCTCGACGGTCTGCTCGCACAGCGCCTTCAGCGCACCGTACGTGCGGTTGTCGACCGTCTCCACGCTCTCGTCCTCGATCGTCGCGACGGCGCTCTGTTCGTCGATGTCCTCGCCCGGGAAGTCGCGGTAGACGGAGATCGTCGAGACGAACAGGTACTGGCGGACACCGAGCTCGTGCGCGAGTTCCGCGGAGAGGCCCACGATCCGCGGCACGTAGCCCGACGTGTCCACCACCGCGTCCCACGTGTGACCGCGCAGCGCCTCGAGGTCCCCGTCGCGGTCGCCCACGAGCTTCTCGAGCTCGGGGAAGAGGTGCGGATTGGTGCGCCCGCGGTTGAAGAGGGTCACGGTGTGGCCGCGCGCCGTCGCCCGGCGCACGAAGTGCGGACCCAGGTAGCCCGTCCCGCCCAGGATCAGGATGCGCAGGGGCTGTTCGGCCGGCTGCACGGCGTCCTCCCCGCGCCGCAGGGACGCGTGCGCGAGCCCGGAGAGGCCCAGCGCGGCCGCGGCGGTTGAGGTCCGGAGGAAGGTTCTGCGCGTCGCGTGCATCGTGGCTCTCCTGGGGTCTATGCGGCCCGTGGACTGAAAGGGCGAAGCGACCCGCTACCGCGCCGCCGCCAACCTATTGGGGCCGAAACCGGGGTCAACATTTCTTTTTCAAGGACACGGCCCGATAGAAATCGGTTGCGATGAAGTCCTCGCCGGTCCACGGAGGTAGCTGCGCTTCGAAGGAGACGACCCATGACCGCCCGCGCCGAGCCCCCTCGCCCCTCCCACGCTGCCCGCTCGCCTCGATCGCAGGTCCCGCGACCGCTCGTCGCCATCGCCTTGCTCACCGCGCTCGGCGCGAGCTCCGGAATCGCCCGCGCCCAGCAGGGCTTCAAGCTCACCGCGTCGGACGCGAGCTCCTCCGCGGGCTTCGGCTTCGCCGTGGACGTCGACGGCGACACGGCCATCGTCGGCGCGAACACCGAGGCCGGCATCGCACCGGCGGCGGGCGCCGCCTACGTGTTCGTGCGCAGCGGCACGACCTGGATCCAGCAGGCCAAGCTGGTCGCCGGCGACACGGCGCAGGGCGACCACTTCGGCGAGTCCGTGGCGATCCACGGCGACCACGCCGTCGTCGGCGCGCCCTTCGCCGACCTGATCCTCGGGTCCGACGCGGGCGCCGCCTACGTGTTCGCGCGCAGCGGAACGACCTGGTCGGAGACCGCCAAGCTCACCACGCTCTTCAGCAACGCCGACGACCTGTTCGGAACGGCGGTCGCCATCGACGGCGACCGCGTGGCCGTCGGCTCGCCCTTCGGGGATGGCAACGACATCAGCGCGGGCGCGGTCTACGTCTACGAGCGCTCCGGCACGACCTGGCCGAACACGGGGCGCGTGTTCTCCCAGAACAGCACGATCGGCGACCGCATCGGAGAGTCCGTCAGCCTCTCCGGAGACACCCTCGCGACCGGCGCGCTCGGCGACGACGTCCTGGCACCCTTCGCGGGCGCCGCGTACGTGTTCCGCCTGAGCGGCACCCAGTGGCTCGAGGAGGTGCGCCTGCAGGCCTTCGACGGCACCTCCGGCCAGACCTACGGGCGCGCCGTCGCGGTCGACGGCGACCGCCTGGCGGTCAGCGCCAGCGGAGACAAGGACCTCGGCTCGCTGGCCGGCGCCGTCTACATGTACGAACGCGTCGGCACGACCTGGACCTTCGACGCCAAGCTCACGGGGGCGACCACGACGGCGGGAGACCAGCTCGGACACCGCGTCGCGCTCCAGGGTGACGTGCTGGCCGCGGGGTCCTTCGGCGACGATGCCCAGGGATCGAACGCGGGCTCCGTCACGGTGTTTCGCCTGCTCGGGTCGACCTGGACGGAGCAGCTCGAACTCTTCACGGACATGGCGGGTCCGTCGGACCGGCTGGGGCGCGCCGTCGCGGTGTCGGGCGCCACGGTGCTCGGCGGCGCCCCGTTCCACGACGACCCCGTGAACAACGCGGGCGCCGCGACCGCGTGGGAGCTGCCGCCGGCGTCGGTGGTGACGTACTGCACGGGCAAGACCAACTCGGCCGGGTGCGTGCCGTTCCTCTCCACGAGCGGCCTGCCCAGCGCCTCGTCCACCGGCAACTTCACGCTGACCGGCAACGACGTGGTGCCCGGCGAGGCCGGCTTCGTCCTCTACGGCTTCAAGAAGGCCAACCTCGCGTTCCACGGCGGCACGCTCTGCGTGAAGGTGCCGTTCGTCCGCACGCCCGTGAAGAGCGCCAAGAACACCGGAGGCGGCTGTTCCGGCTGGGTCCTGCGCCGCAACTTCAACGCCACCATCCAGAGCGGCGTCGACCCCGCCCTGACCGCCGGCCG
>CAYGPA010000315.1:0-6765 GCA_964351535.1 uncultured Planctomycetaceae bacterium | reverse complement strand
TCGAGCGCCTGCGCGCTGGCCCGGCGCACGTCGATCGTCCGGGTCTCGGGCTCGACGAGCTCGGGAAGGGGCAGCGTCTCCCCCGGCGCCTGCTGCAGGTGCATGGAGTCGGCCAGGCGCGCGGACAGCGCGGGCCGCCGGCGGAGGATGCTCTCGAGGTCGTCTTCGAGTCGCCCGATCTCGACCTGCAGGCGCAGGATGTCCTCCTGTCCCCGGCCGGCGACGACCTGGCTCTGCACGACCGGCTCGAGGCCGCGGAGCAGGCCCAGGAGCTCCTCGGTGATGCGGCGTTCGCGGCCCAGGAACGCGTACTCCTGGAACGCCACCTCGATCTCGGCGGCCACGCGCAGACGCTCCGACTCGACGCGCTGCCAGCTCGCTTCGGCGCGGCGCTCGGCGACGCTCGCCTGCTTGCTCAGCTGACCGGGCCAGGGAAAGGCCTGCGAGAGACCGAAGCGTCGCTCCTGGGGACCCGTTCGGGTCTGGACCTCCTCGAGGAACTCGCCGTAGGAGAGCTTCGGATCGGGCAGCGTGGAGGTCTGCTCGATGCGCTCCGCCGCGGCGCGCCAGTCCTCGTACGCAGCGCGCAGGTCGGCGCTGTTGCGCAGTCCGAACTCGAGGTAGGTCTCCAGGTCGGGGTCCGCGAGCAGCGCTGCCGCGGGGTCGTGCGTCGGGGAGTCCGTGGCGCTCTCCGTGTCGCTCTCCGGGGAGCGCTCCGCGAGCTCTCCGCCGTAGAGCGACGCGCGGCGCCTGTCCGCGAGATCCCGGTCGTAGGTCGAGGCGCACCCGAGGAGGGTGAGCAGGGCGCCGGTCGCAACGACCGTGCGCGTCGTGAGTTTGCGCATCCGAAGTCCATGCCGTGGCTGTTTGAAGCTGCGAGGAGAGGTGCGAACCCACGCGCGGCGCGCGGAGCTCACGACCTCGGACAGGCTGCCCGAGCAACGGATGGAAGGCCCGCCGGACGACGTCCGGGCGATCGGGGCGCTCCCTGCACGGGTCCCCGCGGGACCGTCGCGCAGTCGCTGGACAGCGAGCGCAGCTTCCTACAGCAGGAAGACCCGGATCCGCAGGCGTAGCGGTCGCGTCGCACCTGGAGGGGCGCCTCCGCGGGCGAGCTCGACCGGCTGCGCTGCCGGCCAGGGCCGGACGAACCCGGGCAGCTCGCACGGGGCGAGGGCCGCCAGCTCGGCCGCGGCCGAGACCGACGACTCGACGGGCCTGGCCGGTTCGCGTTCCGGTGAGGCGGCGCAACCGCAGTCGCCCCCCTCGTCCTCCGCGACCCCCTTTGCGGGAGCCGGAGTCTCGGCGCAGCAGCTCCCGGTCTCGGGCGCGGGCTCGAGCTCGACGTCGTGCTCGTCTGCCTGGCAGCAGCAGCTGCCCATTCCGAGCACGGAGCCCACGAGGCACGGCGAGGCGTAGGTCAGCGGCTGGAAGAACAGCTGCAGGGCCGCCAGGAGCGTGACGATCAGGATTCTCGTGGGCCGGTGACGCATCGCTGGGGAGCCCCCTCGGAGCTCCAGAGGTCGTACGAGATCATCGGCCATGCGCGAACCGACGAGCGGGGATTTCGTGGATTTTGCGGCTCAGAACGACCAGCTCAGGCCGACGTCCAGCCGGAAGTCGTCCGACTTCGGGGTGATGCCGTTGGAGTCGGGCTCGGGTTCCCCGACGTGGTTCCACAGGAAGCTGATGGCGAGGTCGAGGTCGCCCCAGATGTCGTAGGAGAAGTCGATGGAGGCGTTGTGCTGCGTGCGGTCGAGTCCGTCGAAGCTGAGCTGCACGGTGTAGGCGGCATTGAGCTCGATCTTCTCCGTCAGGTCCGACGCGAGGTTCGTGCCCAGGATGACCACCCCCTCCCCGGTCTGGTCCGGCTGGCCCGGGGTCACCGAATCGAAGCGGGTCGCCCGATAGCCCAGGCCCGCGTTGCCCGACCATTCGAGCGGAGAGCTGTCGACGAACGTGTAGCCGATACCGGTCGACGGTGTGACCTGCCGATCGATGTTCTGGAAGCGATCGCGAAACACGTCCAGCGCGAGGATCTGGAGGAACAGCCGGGAAGTCAGGAAGCGGTCCAGGCTGCCGGTGAAGCGCTGGTTGTTGGCGCTCTCGACTCCGGCCTGCTCGCTCTGCACGACGTCGAGCGACAGGTCCAGGCGCGTGTCCGCCGTTCGTCTCCTGGCTGAGAAGCTCAGGACGTTGTCGGTCTGCTCGGTGTTGCCTCGTCGACCCGTGAACCCGACCTGGATCTTGCCGTCCCAGTGGTCGCGACGCCGCGGCGAGCCGAGGACGATGCGCTGGACGTCGCCGCGCCGGAAGGCGAAGACGTCCTCGCCCGTCGTGACCTGGATCACGTCGCTCGAGACGTCCAGCGTGCCGGTCGCCGTCGCCCGGTTCTCGAGCAGGACCGTGAACTGTCGCGTCGAGTGGAGCTCGGCGACGTCGTCCCAGTCGAGCTTCAGCTCGTCGAGCTCCTCGCTGTCGAACTCGAGCGTCTGCCGATGCGAGAGCGCCAGGACCTCTCCGCGCAGCCACTCCCCGGAGGTCAGCCGGACCCACTCGTCCGTACTCTCGCGCACGAAGGACGGCGGTTCCGGAAGCTCCGCCGGGTCTTCGATCGCAAGGTCCTGCGGCATCGCGATCCTCGAGTCGTGGGGATCCACACTCGTGCACGAGCCGAGCAGGATCAGGATCGGAAACACGCGTCGGCGGCGGCCCATGGCGCGCGAGCGTAGGGTTCCCGCGATGGTTCGACAAGACGCTCCGGGCGCGCACGAGCTCGACCACGAGTTCGAGGCCACCGATCCGAATTCCTGGGGAGGGAACCTGTTCGCCGCACGATTCGCACTCGTCTTCTTCGCGCCGTTCGTCGCTCTCGGGTTCCGATTCGCGACGCAGTCGACATCGACGTCGACCGGTTCGGCGACCGAGGCGCCGCGGCGTCGGCTCAGCGCCCGGTGGCCGGAGCGGCGAAGCTCTCCGCGCTGCGCCCCATCCCGGACTCGAGGATCGGGGCCTCGGGCCCCGGCTCGACCGTCACCAGGGGAACGAAGAGCAGCACGCTCACGGCGAACAGGATCGGACCGGCGAACCGCCAGACCCGTGGATTGTCGGGGCGAGGCAGCTTCACGCCGCCGATCTCGATCACCGGCGCGACCTCGCCCTCGCGCAGCTTCCGCTTCCAGAGGAAGCCCACGAGGGACAGCGCGAACGTGACCGTGAGCAGCGTCTCGCCGAAGCCCGCAGGCAGCCCCAGGGCCGCGAACATGCTCGTCCGCAGCTCCTCGCCGGGCTTCGCCGGTCGCCGCGCGAGGCGCTCGGACCACGCCTGCGCGTCGGGGTAGTAGGGAGACGCCCGCGGGATCTCGTCCAGGTGTGCGCGCGCCTCTTCGAAGCGCCCCTGCCGCACGCGCGCGACCGCCAGGTTCCACTTCACGAGGGACGAGAAGCCCTCCGAATCGAGCCAGCGGCCGTACTCGGCCACGGCTCGGTCGAAGTCGCCGTTCGAGAGCGCGTCGTTGCCGACGGCGATGCTGACCGCCTCCTCGCTCGGGTCGAGCTCGTACGCACGCTCCAGCTCGACGCGCTTCCGCTCGTCGTCGCCCATGCCCTTGTAGACCAGCGCCAGGTCGAAGTGCAGCAGCGCGTCCCCGGGTCGCACGTCGAGCGCGCGCTCGAAGAACTGCTCGGCCTGGATCCAGTCCTCGTCCTCGCGCGCCGTGACGCCGGCGATCACGAGGCACTCGATCAGGCGGTCGGGGTCGTCGACCCCCTGCTCGAGCTGCTCGAGCGCCCACCTGCGCCGCTGCTCCAGGATGCTGCCCAGGGACGAGTCGTCGGCGACGTTCTCCACGATGGCCGACACCACGTCACGCTGCGCTTCCGGGCCGCGGGTCGACAGCTCGTGATCCCTGCCGGATCGCCAGGTGATGCGGGCGCGCACTTCCTGTTCGGACCCGCCGGAGCCGAACACGTCGGCCTCGATCAGGACGTCGAGGCGCGGGTGCGCCTCGAAGACGTTCTCGAGCTCGCCGTCGCCGCGCTCCACCGCCTCGACCCGGAGATCGTAGGCCTCGAGACTGCGGGTCACGAGAGCGCCCAGGAAACCGGAAGAGCCGCCGCCGTGGTACGCGACCGGCAGCACGCCGACCACCACGGCCCGCGCACCGGAGGGCCCTTCCGCGCGCAGCGGATGCGCGCAGAACATCAGGAGGCAGGCCGCCACCCCGAGAGTTCTCATGTTGGCTCCTTCGTTCCCGTCGAGCGCGTCCCCGTCGAGCGCGTCCCCGTCGTGGGCGTCCCCGGGGAGGGTCGAGACCCGGCCGCGGAACTCGACCGACTCTACCCGAACTCCGCGGCGGCCACACGCGGCACCCCGCGCTCACCCGCGAGCCATCCCCTTCAGAATCCGAAGATCTCCAGCGCGCCCGCGGCGCTCTCCTTGGCGGTCTCCCAGAACTCGGCGATCGAGTCGAGGCCGTGCTCCCGGATCGTCGGCGAGCGCCAGCCCGACTTCGTCAGCTGGAACAGGTTCACGACGCGGTACGGGCCGTTCTCGTTGACCATGTCCATCATGCCCTGGGCCATCGAGCCCTGGATCGAGCCCTCGAGGGCCTCGCGGATCTCGTCGCCCACGGCCATGCTCAGGTCGATGTCGTACTCGACGTGGAACGACCTGGGGCCGTCGGCCTTCGAGCGCGTGACGGTGACGCTCCGGATGCGCAGCTTGTTGGAGAGGCCGAGGGCGCGGAACCCGGGCATGGCGACGTCGGCAGAGTGCGCGTCGAGCATCTTGCCGCCCAGCCACTCGACCTCGCGCAGGAAGGCGAGGCGGATCTCCTCGCCGGTCGGAGGTTCGGTCACCGTCGCGGGCGGCGACAGCACGCCGTCCTCGCCCATCCACTCCTGCTCGCGCGGCGAGAAGCGCGCCAGGAACAGCGCGCGATCGATCTCGAGGCGGCGCGCCTGCGCGCACGCGAGCAGGCGCGAGCCCGCCGAGCTCTCGCGGTCGCCGGGGACGCACAGGAGCTCCGCGAGGTAGCTGTCGATCGCGGGCACGGCGTTCAGCGCGGCGAGCTTCGTCTCGATCTCCGGCGCGGCCTGCTCGAGGTCGCCGGGCCGGCGCGCGGCGAGTCGCTCGACCGCGGCCAGCACGCCGGGCCGGCGCCGGGCGAACCCGAAGCTCGCCAGCAGCTCGCGGTACCAGGCGGCGCCGGCGCGCACGGCCTCCAGCCCGTCGCCCAAAGACGCGAGCCGCTCGACGTGCGCGGCGAGGTCGTCGGCCAGGAGCTCGTCGATCCGCTGGTCGACGAGGGCCCGCGCCTGCCTGCCGGCCTCCGCGGAGACGTAGCCCGAGAGCTCCGTCTGCCGCTGGCTCCACGTCGAGAGTCGCAGCGCCGTCGTGCGGTCGTCTCCCTCCCGCGCCTGGACCGCGTGCCGCGCGCGCGCCAGCAGCACCTCGTCGCCGAGGCGCTTGCGCGCCTGCTCGAGCGCCTGCACGACCGCTTCGCGCTCCTCGCTCCACAGCGAGCCGAGATGGTCCGCCACCGCGTCCTCGATCGCCGCGAGGTCCGTGAACGTGTCGTGCGCGGCCTTCCGCCGCGGCAGGCTCCGCAGCAAGCCCTGTCCGTAGGCCCGCCGCCGGCGCTGCGCCTCCTCGCGCAGGACGACGAGCGGATAGTTCGGTCCCAGCGCGTCGATCACGACGGAGAAGGCCAGGTTCAGGTCGCGGTCCGCGACCTGCTGCCGGCCGGTCTGGATGCGGTTCCCGAGGGCGAGGCGCTCGGCGTGCGGCAGCTCGTCGATCGGCTTGCCGAAGACGGGCTCGAACAGCTCGTCGCGGAAGAGTCCCTGGGACAGGTACAGCGTCGAGAGCTGCAGCTTCCCGTTCACCTGCAGCTCCTCGTGCTGGCGCGCCGCGCCCTGCAGCCAGGCCGCCATCGCCTCGACGGTCGCCTGCGGAGCCGTCCCTCCGGTCTGCGCGAGCGTCATGGCCTCGCGGAACTCGGCCGTGATCGCGTCCAGCTCCGCCTGGATCTTGCGCCGCCCCTCGACGTCGGTCGGCGCCAGGGTCGCGAGCTTCGCGCGCACCGGCTGCATCCGCGCCATGAGCTGCTGCTGGAGCTCCATGGTCTTCTGCGGGTCGGGCGGCGTCAGGTACGGGTTCTCGGATCTCGTGAGCTCGGCGAGGCGCGCGAGCTCCGCGCCGCCCTCGCCCGCGCGCCACAGGAGGAACGGCGTCCCCGAGTCCGCGGCGCCGCGCGGGTGGGTGTCGACCCATCCGAACAGCGACGGCTCTGCCGGGTCGAGGAGCCCGGCGGCGATCATGCCCTGCGACCAGCCGCGCGGCTGCTCGATCCACGCGCCCGGAAACAGCCGGAACGCTCCGGAGCCCGGATGGAACTCGACCCGCGCCTGGTAGCTGCCGGAGACGGCGCGGCTGCGGCTCCCCATCGGCGCGTGCGCGCCGGGCAGCGGATAGAAGGCGACCTCGCCGCTCAGCGTGACGCTGCCGGGCGCGCCGCCGGCGCGCGGATCGCGGAGGGCGGGACGGGCCGGCGCGGATGGGCCGCGCGTGTTCTGCCGCTCGCGCAGCCAGACCTCGTGCTCCGTCTCGCCCGGCGCCTCGTCCAGCTTCAGCGTGAGGCGCAGGCCCGCGTACTCGGGACCCACGCCGTGAAGCCCCTCCCACGTCCCCTCGATCGCCGCGGCGCCCGCGGGCAGGGCCGGCGGCCTGCCGCGCGTGGCCGGGGGCGCCTCCTCGCCACT
>CAYGPA010000314.1:1673-6784 GCA_964351535.1 uncultured Planctomycetaceae bacterium | reverse complement strand
GACGATTCATGACGCGTAGATCGAAACGGCTCAGCTCGGTGCCTGCTGGTGCTTTGCGGGCGCCGGCCCCGCAGGCGACCTCTAGAGGTCGCCGAGGACGCCGGTGTTCGCAAAGTGCCGGAAGGCGCCGAGAGGCGGCTGAAGGCCGCCGGTTGTGTCGTTTCGGCTGCGTGCTCATGGATAGTCCGGGCTAGCGTTCGGGCCGTGTTCAGCATCGCGCGTATCGGCGCGTCTCGCTGGGGGGAACGCGTGGACGGCGGGCGAGGCTTGCGCTCGGACCGCACCGGGGAGCATCCTACGGCGACCCGAGAAACCCGAACCAAGGAGTCCCCATGTCCAAGCTCTTCCAGGCCGCGAGCGCCCTCGCGCTGCTCACCGCCGCCGCCTCGGCCAGCGTCGAGGAAGAACGCCCGTTCGCGCTGATGGTCGGCGACGCCGCACCCGCCCTCGAGATCAAGGAGTGGGTCCAGGGCGAGCCCATCGGGTCCTTCCAGGAGGGCCAGGCCTACGTCGTCGAGTTCTGGGCCACGTGGTGCGGTCCGTGCCGCCGGGCCATCCCGCACGTCAACGCGCTCCAGAACGAGTACGGCGACAAGGTCCGCTTCGTCGGCGTCAGCATCTGGGAGAACGACCACGCGAAGGTCGCGCCCTTCGTCGAGGAGATGGGCGAGGACATGCAGTACACCGTCGGCGCCGACGTCGTGAAGGACGGCGCCATGGCGCAGAACTGGATGATCGCCGCCGGCGAGCGCGGCATCCCCTCGGCCTTCATCGTCGACGGCCGCGGCCGCGTGGCCTGGATCGGCCACCCGATGGGGATCGACGAGCCGCTGGCGAAGGTCGTCGCGGGCGAGTGGGACCTGCAGGCCGCCGCGAAGAGGCACCTCGATGAGAAGCTCGCCGAGGCGCGTCAGGCCGAGGTCCGCGCGGCCGTCGCGGCCGCGATGAAGGCCGGCAAGTACGACGACGCGCTGCGCGCGATCGACGCGGCGGTGGCCGAGTTCCCGCAGATGGAGAACATGTTCGCCATGGACCGCTTCGCGGCGCTCCTGAAGGCGGGCCACGGCGAGAAGTGCTCCGCACTCGGCAACGAGCTCGTCGCAGGCCTGTACGCGAAGTCCGCCGGCGCGTTGAACGCGATGGCGTGGATGATCGTCGATCCCGAGGCCGAGCTGCCGCAGCGCGACCTCGACCTGGCGCTGACCGCGGCCTCGAAGGCCTGCGACCTGACGGAGTGGGAAGAGCCCTCCATTCTCGACACCTACGCCATGGCGCTCTTCCGCGCCGGCCGCCTGGACGAGGCCATCGAGCATCAGGAGAAGGCCGTACGCCTCGCCGCCGGCTCCGAGATGGAGGCCGACCTGAAGAAGCGCCTCGCGCACTTCCGCGAGACCGCCGGAGTCTGAGGCTCGTCCGGCCGCGGGTTCGGCCGCGGGTTCGGCCCCGAGTTCAGGCGCCCGCGACGAGTGCTCTCGTCGCGGGCGCCTTTTCCATATCCTGGGGACGAACCCCGACCTACTCGCTTCAGAAGAGGAATCCCGTGACTGCCGGCAACGCCCTCCGCCCCGTTCTCGAACTCGCCGCCGAGCTGGACCTGCGCCCGGACGAGGTCGCTTCCTACGGACCGTACAAGGCCAAGGTGTCGCTCGCGGCCCTCGATCGACTGCCGCGCCGCCCGGGGTCGAAGTACGTCTGCATCACGGCCGTCACGCCCACGCACCTCGGCGAGGGCAAGACCGTCAACACGATCGGGCTCGCGCTGGGTCTGAACAAGATCGGCAAGCGCGCGATCTGCACGCTGCGGCAGCCGTCGATGGGCCCGGTGTTCGGGCTGAAGGGCGGCGCGACGGGCGGAGGCGCCTCGCAGGTGCTGCCGCCCGACGAGATCAACCTGCACCTGACGGGCGACTTCCACGCCGTCACGGCCGCGCACAACCTGCTCGCAGCCGCGGTCGACGCGTCGCTGTTCCACGGCAACCCGCTGGGCCTCGACCTCGAACACGTGAGCTGGCGGCGCGTCATGGACGTCAACGACCGCGCGCTGCGCCACGTGCGCGTGGGCCTCGGCGGGCCGAAGTCGGGCGTGCCGCGCGACACGGGCTTCGACATCACCGCCGCGTCGGAGGTCATGTCGATGCTGACGCTCGCGACGGGTCTCGAGGACCTGCGCGCGCGGCTGGGCCGCACCGTCGTGGGGGAGACGCTCGACGGGGACCCCGTCACCGCCGAGGACCTCGGCGTGGCCGGCGCGATGGCCGCCGTGATGGTCGACGCCATCCGGCCGACGCTGCTGCAGACCAGCGAGGGCACGCCGGCGCTGCTGCACTCCGGGCCCTTCGCGAACCTCGGCCCGGGGAACTCGTCGATCCTGGCGGACCGCCTGGCGCTCGGACTCGCGGACTTCGTCGTGACCGAGGCGGGCTTCGCCGCGGACCTCGGCCTCGAAAAGTTCTGCGACCTGAAGTGCCGCGCCTCGGGCCTGACGCCCGATGCGGTCGGCCTGGTCGCGACGGTGCGCGCGCTCAAGGTGCACAGCGGGCGCTTCCAGGTCTCGCCCAGCCAGCCGCTCGACCCGCGCCTGGTCGAGGAGGACCTCGAGAGCCTCGCCGAGGGCCTCTCCAACCTGGAGAAGCAGATCGAGAACGTGCGCCGCTTCGGCGTGCCCGTCGTCGTCGCCGTGAACCTCTTCGGCACCGAGAGCCAGGCCGAGATCGAGCTCGTCTGCGAGCGCGCGCTGGCCGCCGGCGCCTTCGCGGCGGTGCCGAGCGACGTGTTCGCGCGCGGCGGCGAGGGCGGAGTCGAGTTCGCCGAGGCCATCGCGGCCGCGGCGGATCAGCAGAGCGAGTTTCACCCGCTGTACGAGCTCGACCTGCCCTTGCGCGACAAGATCGAGGTCCTCGCGACGCAGCTCTACGGCGCCGCCTCGATCTCGCTCGGCGACGGCGTGGCGGAGAAGCTCGACCGCTTCGCGCGCCACGGCTGGGGCCGCCTGCCGATCTGCATGGCGAAGACGCACCTCTCGATCTCGCACGACCCGCGCATGAAGGGCTGGCCCAAGAACTACGTGTTCCCGATCGTCGACGTGCGCGCGATGATCGGCGCGGGCTACGTCACGGCGCTCGCCGGCACGATCCTGACGATGCCCGGACTCGGCCGCGAGCCGGGTTTCAAGCGCATCGACGTGGGGCCCGACGGGACGATCCACGGGCTGTCCTGACGAGCTCGGTCGCGCGGCGTCGAGCGCGTCAGTCGCCGCCCGCCAGGCGGGCGGCGTCGCGGCGCGCGCCCACGTGCCCGGGGTCCAGCGCGAGGGCGCGCCGGTAGAGCTGCAGCGCCTCGTCGGCGCGGCCCGCGCGCTCGCGGCACACGCCCAGGTTGTACAGCGTGTTGGGGCGCTCGGGCGCGAGGCGCAGCGCGCGTTCGAGGCGTTCGGCGGCCTCCTCGTGGCGCTGCATCTGCATGAGGAAGAACGCCATGTAGTCCAGCGCCGCCGCGTGGCGCGGGTTGGACTGCACGACCTCCTCGAGGCCGCGAACGGCCTCGGCGAAGCGGCCGCGTCGGCCCAGGGACGTGGCCGCGAGGAAGGCCTCGAGCTCGGCGGCGCGCGCGTGCGGGCTCGGGCGCTGCGTGGGCTCGAGGGGCGAGGGCAGCTCGGGCGTGCTGGTCCCGCTCGCGGCGTAGCCGAGGGACTCGAGGTTGCGCAGCAGCTCGTCGTCGGCCCCCAGCGCCGGCGCCGGCTCGAGCGGCGGGCGCGCGAGCTGGGACGCGAGGGCGCGGCGGAAGCGCTCGTGCTCGTCCGCGCGCTCCGCGGCCAGGTCGCGCGCTTCGAGCGGGTCGGCCTGCGGCGCGTAGAGCTCGGGGCGGGAGCCGTGCACGTACTTCGCGCCCGCGTCGGCCCAGCCGGCGAGCGGCGCGTAGCCGTACTTGATGTAGCCCTCGTACGACTCGAAGTACACGCCGCGCTCGGGCGCGGGATCCCCGCGGTAGAGGCTCGTGCCGTCGACGTCGCCCGGCGGGCCCAGGTCGAGGGCGTCGACCAGGGTCGGGTACACGTCGGCCACCGAGACGGCCGCGGCGACGCGCGCGCCGCCGCGCCGCGCGCCGGGGTGGCGCACGAGGAACGGCACGCGCATCGTCACGTCGTAGACGAACGTCCCGTGGCTCGGCTCGCCGTGGTCCCCGAGCGCCTCGCCGTGGTCGGCGACCACCAGCACGACGCCGCGGTCGAGGTCGCCGCGCGCGCGCAGGTCGGCGAGCAGGTCGCCGACGGCGGCGTCCATCGCGGCGACCTCGCCGAGGTACGGACTCGGCGCGCGGCGCGCGAAGGGCTCCGCGGGCCGGTAGGGCGCGTGCGGATCGAACAGGTGCACCCAGAGGAAGTAGTTCGCGTCGTCCGCGAGGCCCGCGCGCCAGCGACGGGCGGCCGCGACGACGCGCGCGGCGGGGCGCTCCGCGAAGTTGGCCTCGGGGTCGTCGGCGTCGCGCTCGGGCTGGTCGTAGACCTCGAAGCCCTGGTCCAGTCCGAACGCCCGGTCGAGCACCGCCGCGGCGACGAAGGCGCCGGTGCGCAGGCCCGCGGCGCGCGCGCGCTCGGCGAGCGTCTCGGCCTCGGCCGGCAGCGCCATCAGGTGGTTCTCGCGCACCGTGTGGCGCGGCGGGTAGAGCCCGGTCAGCATCGACGCGTGGGCGGGCAGCGTGACCGGCGCGCTGGTGCGCGCCCAGGGGTAGACGACGCTCTCGCGGGCCAGGGCGTCCAGGTGGGGCGTGGCGCCGGTCTCGGCCCCGAGGAAGCCCATGGCGTCCCAGCGCGTCGTGTCGAGCGTGATCAGCACGGCACAGCCCGGCGCGGCGGCCGGCTCGGGTGCGCGGCTGCAGGCCGCGAGCAGACCTCCGAGGAGCACCGGGAGCAGCCGGGCGAGCGGCGAGCCGCGGAGCGCCCGCTGCGACGCCTCCGGCGGGACGGGCCCGCGGGGCCGCGCGCGCGGGGCAGAATTCTCGAGGTCGTACGGCACCGGATCTTCGGGAGGCTCGTCGGGGCAAGGGGTGGCGGGCTCGAGCGGGGGGGCTGGCGGGCTCGGGCCGGGGCCGCGGGGGAAGTCGCCGCACGCTCC
>CAYGPA010000314.1:0-1663 GCA_964351535.1 uncultured Planctomycetaceae bacterium | reverse complement strand
GTGGATGTCACCGCGAAGTTGGTTGCCGAGTCGCGGAACTGCACCCAGATGTCGGCGGGCTCCGGGGCGTAGTCCTACGATCCCTCGCCCCGAGATCACCATGCGCCAACGCCTCTTCCGCCTCCTCAGCACGCTGTTCGCCGCCTCCACCGCCCTCGCGCAGGCCCCTGCCGGGTCCGCGCCTCCCGCCGTGGCCCCGCCGCCGCCCGCGGCCGAGGTCCTGCTCGTCCGCGGGGTCACGCTGATCGACGGGACCGGTGCGGAACCCCGGGCCGAGACGTCCGTGCGGATCGAGGACGGGCGCATCGTCGCCGTCGGCGGGGTCGCCGAGGTCACCGCGCCCGAGGGGGCGCGCGTGATCGAGGGCGAGGGGCGCTTCCTGATCCCCGGCCTGTGGGACTCCGCCGTCCAGCTCGACGACTCGGAGATGTGGCACTACTCGCCGCCGGACGAGGCGCGCGAGCAGCTCCTCTCGCTGTGCGTCGCCGCGGGCGTCACGGGCGTGCGCTGCTTCGGCGGCGACCTCGAGCGCCTGCACGAGTGGCGCGCGCGCATCCAGCTCGGAGAGCTCGTCGGACCGCGCATCCTCTGCAGCGGACCGTGGCTGGACGGTGCGTCCCCCGTCAAGCCCGGGGCGATCGAGGCGGAGAACACCGGGGTGGGCCGGCAGAAGCTCGACCGGGTCGCCGACTCCGGCGCGGACTTCGCGGCCGTCTACTCGCGCCTGCGCACCGACGTGTTCCTCGCGATCGCCGATCGCGCGCGCGAGCGCGGCATGCCGCTGGCCGGGCGCGTGCCGCAGCTCGTCGAGGCGATCCCCGCCGCGGAGGCCGGTCTCACGGTTCAGGTGACGCTGGGCGCCTACGTGCGCGCCATGTACGACCGCGACGAGATGCAGCGGCAGATCATGGCGATCCCGATCGAGATCTCGCTCGAGGAGCGCCGCCTGCGCCAGATCGAGGTGTTCTTCTCGGGCGTCGTCCCGGAGCTGCGCGATCGCCTCTTCCGCACCCTGCGCAACAAGGGCGTCTTCGTCGTCCCCGCGCTCGTCGTCCAGGAGCGCCGCGGAGATCTCGACCCCCGCGACGAGCGCGTCGCGCGGTACCTGCCGTACGTGCCCGAGCACATGCGCGAGTGGTGGAAGCCGGAGAACAACCCCGACCTGAAGTACCTCTCGGAAAGCTGGAAGCGCGGCGAGGCCGCGATCTTCGGGCACTACGTCGAGCTCGTGCGCGACCTCCACGCGGCCGGCGTCCAGATCCTGGCGGGCACGGACTTCGGCAGCAATCCGCTCGTGGTGCCCGGGTTCGCGCTGCACGACGAGCTCGAGCACCTGGTCTCCGCGGGGCTCACGCCCATGGAGGCGCTGCTCGCCGCGACGTCGCTGCCCGCGCGCTCGCTGGGACTCGCCGGGGATCTCGGCACGGTCGAGGTCGGCAAGCTCGCCGACCTCGTGTTGCTCGACGCGAATCCGCTCGAGGACATCTCCAACACGCGCCGCGTCGCGGGAGTCGTGACCGGGGGACGCTACCTCGCCCGCGAAGACCTCGCCGCGCTCCTCGCCGCGACCGTCAAAACCTCGACAGTTCCCGCTCGCGTCGGACCGGACGGCCGTCTGCACGTCGGCGACGAGCCCAGATAGTCTCGGTCCTGGAACGGGAGC
>CAYGPA010000313.1:0-6810 GCA_964351535.1 uncultured Planctomycetaceae bacterium | reverse complement strand
GACCGGCCGATCCTGAGCGTCGTCGGTCTGACGAAGGCCTACGACAAGAAGCCCGCCGTCGACGACCTCTCGTTCGAGGTGCGCGGCGGCGAGATCCTGGGCATGGTCGGCCCGAACGGGGCCGGGAAGACCACGTCGCTGCGCTCGATCGTCGGCGTCCTGCCGATCGCGACGGGGCGCGTCACGGTCTCCGGCTTCGACGTGTCGCTGCGCGAGCGCGAGGCCAAGTCGCAGCTCGCCTGGGTGCCCGAGAACCCCCAACCCTTCGACTCGCTGACGGTGTTCGAGCACCTCGAGTTCACCGCGGAGCTCTACGGCGTCCCGGACTGGCGCGCGCGCGCGAGCCACCTGCTGGACTACTTCGAGCTCGGCGAGAAGAGCAACGCTCTCGGCGGCGAGCTCTCGCGCGGCATGCGCCAGAAGCTGGCGTTCTGCTGCGCGTGGCTCCCGCGGCCGCGCCTCGTGCTGCTCGACGAGCCGCTGTCGGGGCTCGACCCGCGCGGAATCCGCTCGGCCAAGCAGGCGATCCGCGACGTCGCGGCCGAGGGCACGGCCATCATCCTCTCGTCGCACCTTCTGGAGCTGATCGAGGCGCTGGCCCACCGCATCCTGATCCTGGACCGGGGTCGCAAGGTGTTCGACGGGACGCTGACGGAGGCGCGCGCGACGCTCGCTCCACAGGAGGGCTCGAGCCTCGAGGAGATCTTCCTCGCCGCGACCGAGCCGCGCAGCGCCACGCCGGCGGCGGCGCCCCCGGTGGTCTCGTCCGAGTCGGCCCCGGAGTCGGCGGGCTCGGCGAGCGAGCCCCCGGAGGGCCTCCCGTGATCGCCGGCCACCCCGCGCTGCGCCTGCTGGCCAGGTGCAAGCTGCGGGGGATGCTGCGCAAGCAGAAGCGACGCTTCCGGACGCCCTCGGGCATCGTGTTCGGACTCCTCGGGCTCCTGCTATTCGGGTTCTACGTCTTCAGCCTCGTCGCGGGGCAGGCGTTCCGCGACGACGGCGCGGTCGTCGGCGACGGCGCGGTGTCGATGGGAGCGCTGGTGCTGACGGTCCTGACCCTCGCCAACGCTCTGGCTCACCGCGGGCTCTACCTGCCGCCCGAGGAGATCGAGGTGCTCTTCAGCGCGCCGCTCTCGCGGCCGGACGTCGTGCGCTACCGCCTGCTCGTCAGCACGGCGAAGTCCGCCCTTGGCGCGACGTTCATCGGGTTGATCGTCATGCAGCGCATGCCGCAGCCCTGGCTCGCCTTCGTCGGCGTGTTCCTCGCGGTGCAGATGCTGCCGGTCGTCGGGCAGGCGACCTCGATCCTCGCCGGCCGCGCGGAGCAAGGCCTGTTCGACCGCATCCCCAAGGCCCTGTTGACCCTGACCAGCATGTTCGCCGTGCTGTTCCTCGTCTTCGTGACGATGACGTTCATGCTCGGCGGGCGCCTGGGTCGCATCATGGAGCGCCTGCCGATCCAGACTTCGCCGGCGGAACTCGTCGAGCACCCCGCCGTGTACGCCCTCTCCCTGCCGATGCGTCCGTGGGTCGCGATGATCACCGCGGAGAGCGTGCCGGGGTTCCTGTTCTGGTTCGCGCTGTGCGCGCTCGTCTGGATCGGCGCGTTCGAGCTGACCGCACGCCTGCCGGTCGACTTCCGCGAGCTGTCGCTGCAGACCTCGTCCGACGTCGCGCGACGCATCAACCGCATGCGCCGCGGCGGGGGTGCGGCGTCGAGCCGCGCGTCGAAGCGCACGCTCGGCTGGCGCATGCCCTGGATCTGGGGACGGTCGCCCTTCGGCGCGGTGGCCTGGCGCAAGAGCGTCGGCATCCTGCGCAAGGCGCGCGGGACGCTGTTCGTGTCCGCCGCGATCCTGCTCGTGCTGTCGATGGCGTTGGGGTCGATGGGTCCGGACGATCCGGAGCAGGCGGGACTCCTGCAGGTCGCCTCCCTGAGCGTCTTCGGCGTCGTCTATCTGGGAGCGGGCTTGCGCTTCGACTTTCGCGACGACCTCGAGCAGATGGAGAGCATCAAGGCCTGGCCGCTGCGTCCCACCGTGGCCTTCCTCGCGACCATCACGCCGCAGGCGATCCTCGTCAGCGCCTTGATCCTGCTCGTTCTCGCGATCCGCGCCGTGGTGACGAGAGACTTCGAGCCCATGGTCCTGGCCGCGCTGCCGGGCATTCCCGTGCTCGCGCTCGTCTGGGGTGCGGTCGACAACGCCGTGTTCCTCTTCTCGCCGGTGCGCTACGTGCCCGGGCAGGACGGCGCGATCCAGAACATGGGCCGCGCTCTCGTACTGATGCTCGTCCGATTCGTGGTCATCCTGCTGATCGTCGGCACCGTGGGACTGTCGGCCGCGTTGCCCTACTTGTTCGACCTCGAGGGTCCGGCGGCGCTCTCGATCGCCATCCTGCTCGGCAGCCTCGCGATGGGTGGCAACCTTGCGCTTCTGATCACGTTCGGCGGCAGCATGTTCCGTCGTTTCGACGTCGCCCGCGACCGCGGCTGAGGGTCGAATTCCGTGACCCGCGGCGGTTGCGTGGATAGACCCTCTACGGATGAACTCTCCACGGCCGCAGTCGCGGTTCACTCTGAACAGGGTCATGTCGGTGCTGGCCTGGGGGGGGACGCTCATCCTCGCCTTGGTGTTGCGCGTCGGCTTTCTCTCCGCGCAGGTGGTCGAAGGAGACGAGGTCCAGGCGATCTACGTCGGCCGCTCCCACTTCGCCGGCGAGATCGTCACCCGGTTCTTCCCCGCCGATCCGAGCCTGCCCATCGCGCTGTGGTGCCGTCTCCTGCTGACGACCGTGGGGCTGGAGGAGTGGGGGCTGCGGCTGCCGTTCGCACTCGCCGGGTTCGCGCTCGTCGCGCTGTTCGCGCGCGTCTCGCGCACCTGGTTGGCGCTGCCCGAGCGCCTGCTCCTGACCGCGCTCCTCGCGACCTCGCCCGTGCTGGTCTTCTGGAGTCGCATGGCGCGACCCTACGTGTTCGTGTGCCTGCTCGGATGCCTCGCGGCGCTGTCGCTCGTGCGCCTGCGCTCGGGTGCGCGGCCGGGCTGGTTCGCGCTCGCGGTCGTCGGCCAGACCGGCATGCTGCTCTTCAGTCCCACGGCGCTGCCCACCGTGCTCGGGCTGGCGCTCGGCGCGCTGATCCTGGGTCGCACGGACGGGTCGGCGCGCTGGCGCGCGGCGCTGCCGTCGGTGGCGGGTCTCGGGCTCGCGGCCCTGCTCCTGTCGCCGGCGCTGCCCAGCCTGCTCGACGTCGCCGGGGGCAAGCTGGGCCAGTCGGAGGGGGTGACGCCCGAGACGTACGTCGAGACCGCGCGCCTCGCATTCGGGTTCCAGGTCGGTGCGACCGGGGACCTCCTGGCCGCGCTCCTCGCGGTCCTCGCCCTCGCGGGCTGGGTCCGCCTCTTGCTGCGCGATCGCGCGCTGGCGCTCGGCGCGCTGGCGGTGCTGGTCGTGCCGCTCGTCGCTTACAGCCTCGTACCCGTGCTGCTGATCGAGCGCGGCGTCGTCTTCGCGCGCTATCAGAGCCTGCACGTCCCCTGGCTGCTCGGCTTCCTCGTGTACGCGGTGGGTGGAGTGCGCGCGGCCTGCTCCCAGCGCTCGAGGGTGCTCCACGCGACGGCCACGCTCGCGACACCGCTGCTCGTCGGCCTGCACGTCCTGCTGGGACCCCTGCCGGCGGGCCTGCCGCCCCGGCATCCGTTCGGGCTCGGTCGTTCGTCGCTGACGCTGCCGCCCTCCGCGCTCTTCGCGGTTTCGCTGCCTCCGTTCTACGGCCGCGTGGAGCGCGATGCCGTGCTCGTCGAGTGGCCCAGTGACTCGACGCTCGTCCCGCTGCAGCTGGCCTATCAGCGGATTCACGGTCGCCGGACGATCCGTTGGGCCGACTGCGGGAGTCTTCCGCGCGGCGACGTTCGAGCCGCGCTGCGGACGCTCGTCATGGTGGAGCGTCCCCCGCTGGACCGGGTTCCCGGCGGAGCGTACCTGGTCTTCCACAAGCGCCCGCGGGGCGAGGACCGGGCCTTCCGGAACCGCAGCAAGTCTCCGGGTTCCCGCGGGAACAGCTCGCGGCGGGCTCGACTCGTCGAACGCCTGCACCGACTCTGCGAGCAGGACTGCGGCCCCAGGGTGTTCGAGGATCGCTGGATCCTCGCCTATCGTGCCCCGTGATCGCTCAGGTCGCGCCGAGCGCCGCGCGCAGGTGCGGGAGCAAGCGCTCCCGGGTGAGGCGGTTGGCGTAGCCGACGAAGGTCACGGGAGTCTCGGCGTCCAGCGGGAAGTCCAGCGGCGCGCCGTCGGCGGCGACCACCTCGCATCCCGCGGCTCGCGCGCACGCGATGGCGCCCGCGACGTCATAGGGCTTCGACGTGATCGCCGGACTCGCGTCCCGCGCGGCGAGCCACGCGCGCAGATCGGCGACGAAGCGGTACGTCCCCAGGCTCAGCAGCACGAGCTGGCCGGCGTTGCTGATGTACTGGTCGTCGTAGCAGCTGCGAACGTCTGCGCCCTCTTCGCGCTCGAGGCGCGCGAAGAATTCCGCCTCGACCGCCGCGAGCGCCGGGCGCTGGGCGGGCAGGTAGCGGAAGAAGGGGAAGTAGCCGTGGTCGACGCGATCGTCGTCGTCCGCACGCAGCGCACGCGCCTCGAGGACGTCGTCGCTCGCGAGGCTCCGCAGCTCGAGCGTCGCCAGGGACGCACCCAGGTCGCCGCGGACGCGCCGGTACGAACGCGCGCTCGACGCGGGCAGCTCGGAGAGCATCCCGGCGCACACGTCGGCGAGGCGCGGAGCGTCCGCGCCCGGGTTCGCGAACGCCAGCGCCGTCCAGGCCGGCCGCAGGTCGGCCATCCAGTTGCGCGTGCCGTCGATGGGGTCCAGCGCCAGGCGCGGCCCGCCGTGGTCGAAGCCCGGCAGGGCGCGCACGCCCCCGGCCCCGTCGGGGCCCGCGTGGCTCCAGCCCGCGTCCTCGGTCAGCAGCGAGAGCGGTTCCCGGGCGGCCGTGGCGTGCAGCCACGCGGCCACGGCCTCCTCCGCCCGGACGTCCGGCGCGAAGCTCACGTCCCCGGCCCCGCTGCGGACCGGAGGCGTGACGCCGGGGCGGACGCTCGATTCGTGGATCGCGGCGCGGATCTGGTCGCACAGCGCTTCCAGGCGCGGGCGCCAGCGCTCGAAGCCTCGGCTCTGCATTGAGGACGGCACGGTCGCGCCTAAGATGTCCGCCCCCTCGCCCCGCGTCCACGATTCCCGAGCATCCCCATGACCGCAGAAGTCCGCGACGTCGTCATCATCGGTTCCGGCCCGGCCGGCTACACGGCCGCCATCTACGCCGCCCGCGCCAATCTGAAGCCCCTGCTGTTCGAGGGCCTCCAGCCCGGCGGGCAGCTGACCATCACGACCGACGTCGAGAACTACCCGGGCTATCCGGACGGCGTCCTCGGGCCGGCGATGATGGAGGACTTCAAGAAGCAGGCGGAGCGCTTCGGTACCGAGACCAAGTTCGAGATGGTGACCGAGGTCGACTTCGACGTCCGCCCCTTCCGGCTGAAGACCGACTTCGGCGAGTTCTTCGCCCGCACGGTCATCATCTGCACCGGGGCCAGCGCGAAGCTCCTCGGACTCGAGAACGAGTCCAAGCTCATGGGCCACGGCGTCTCCGCGTGCGCCACGTGCGACGGCGCCTTCTTCAAGGAGAAGGAAGTGCTGGTCGTCGGCGGGGGTGACACCGCCATGGAGGAGGCCAACTTCCTCACCCGGCACGCCAGCAAGGTGACGATCGTCCACCGGCGCGAGGGCTTCCGCTCCTCGAAGATCATGCTCGAGCGCGCGCAGGCCAATCCGAAGATCGAGTGGCTCCTGAACAAGACCGTCGAGGACTGCTTGCCCGGCGACGACGGCAAGCTGCGGGCCGTGAAGCTCCTGGACACGCAGACCGGCGAGCAGTCCGAGCTCGAGACCGACGGACTGTTCATCGCGATCGGCCACCGCCCGAACTCGGACCTCTTCCGCGGCAAGCTCGACATGGACGAGACCGGCTACATCACCGTGCACAAGGGCACGTACACGTCGGTCGAGGGCGTCTTCGCGGCCGGCGACATCTCCGACACCGTCTACCGCCAGGCCGTGACCGCCGCCGGCATGGGCTGCATGGCCGCCATCGACGCCGAACGCTGGCTCGAGAGCCGGCACCACGCCGAGCGCGAGGCACAGACCGCGTGAGCGCGGCGAAGCAGAGTCCGATCCGCCACGTGGCCGTCACCGGCGCCGGGACCGGGATCGGTCGGGCGATCGCGCAGCGCTTCGCGCGCCAGGGTGCGCGCCTCTCGCTCTTCGCGCGCGACGAGCAGCGCCTGGAGCACGCCGCGCAGGACCTGCGCGGCGCCGGCGCCGCCGACGTCGGGGTCTTCGCCTGCGACGTGCGCGACTCCGCCCGGGTGGAGCGGGCCTTCGCGGCCGCCGCCGAGGCCCTGGGACCGTTCCACGTCCTGGTGGCCAACGCCGGCATCGGCGGCCCCAACGAGCCCGGCGCGGAGGATCGCTTCGACGACCTGGTCGCCACGAACCTCAGCGGCTCCTACGCCTGCGCCCGGGCGGTCCAGGCGCGCCTCGCGCCGGGGCCCGAGATGCGCCACATCGTGTTCCTGTCGTCGATCCTGGGGCGCATCGGGGTTCCCGGCTACACCGGCTACTGCGCGTCGAAAGCGGGCCTGCTGGGCCTGGCTCGGGCGCTGGCCTGCGAACTCGCGCAGGACGAGGTCCAGGTCAACGCGGTCTGCCCCGGGTGGGTCGACACCGACATGGCCTGGGAGGGCATCGACGGC
>CAYGPA010000312.1:0-6810 GCA_964351535.1 uncultured Planctomycetaceae bacterium | reverse complement strand
TGCGCGGGACCGCCGACGAGGCCGAGAAGCTCTACCGCCAGGCCCTGAAGATCGACCCGAACTTCGCGCCGGCGCGCTTCAACCTCGCGAACATGCTGAACGCGCAGGGACGCAACGACGAGGCCGAGGCGCAGCTCGCGGCGGTGCTCGAGCGCCAGCCGCAGAACGGCGAGGCGCACTACTCGCTCGGCCTGCTGCTCGCGGAGCTCTCGCGCTGGGTGGAGAGCGTCGAGCACCTCGAGGCCGCGGTGCGCCTGCTGCCCGATCGCGCGCGCATGCGCTTCAACCTCGCACTCGCGCTGCGCGAGCTGGAGCGCGACGAGGAGGCCCTGGTCGAGCTCTCCGCGGCGGAGCGCCTCGATCCGCAGGACCCCCAGATCGTCCACGCCCGGGCCGAACTGCACGCCGACCGCCAGGAGTGGTCCGAGGTCCGCGCCGCCGCCGCGCGCCTCGCGGAGCTCGCGCCCGGCGCACCGGTGATCGAGGACCTGCTGCGCCGCGCGGCGGACGCGGGGCAGTGATCCGGGACCGATGCGCACCAGCCGGTAGACTGGCGACGCGCATGCTGGTCGCCCTCCTCGCCCTGCCGCTCGTGGGTTTGCCCTCCCTCGGGGAGGACGAGCTGCGCGCGACGCTCCACGACGCGCGCGCCTCCATCGACGCGGGCCGCCCGGAGAGCGCGCGGCGCGCGATCCTGACGGCCGTCGAGCACCAGGCCGACGAGCCCCGGGCGGTGGCGCGGCACTGGGCCGAGGTCGAGGAGCTGCTCTCGCTCGCGACGTTCTGGCAGGGCTACGAGCTGCCCGAGCCCGAAGACGTCGTGTCCGGAGACCTGCTGAGCTACGACGCGAGATCGGGCTCGATCAAGCTGCGCTACCGGGGTGACTCCGGCGACGAGCGCTGGAAGCGGGACTTCGCCGCGTCGGAGGGGATCTTCACGCACCCGCTCAAGTTCACGGGGACGTACCACGTCGAGCTCTCGGGCGCGAAGCTGCCGGACGTCCGGAATCGCCCGACGGTGGTCGTGGGCTACGACTGGAACACGGCGTACGCCGTCACGTTCGGCGACTACGCGCGGATCCTGCGCCTCGAGGGCGGGCAGCCGGAAGTCCTGGACGATCGCACCCTCATGCTGGTCCGCGACGAGCCCTACAGCTTCAAGGTCAGCCTCGGCGCGACGACCGTCACCGCGTTCTACAACCGCAAGCGCATCTTCAGGGTCAAGCGACCGAAGGGCGAGTACGGCCAGTTCGGCTTCCTGAACATGCAGGCCCTGCAGGAGGTGACGATCACGGGCGAGGTCGAGCCCTCGTGGATCGCGGGCCTGATCGACGAGCACAAGAACACCGCCTGGGCGGCGTTCCTGGAGCGCTACGACGCGCGCGACGACCTCCCGCCGTGGGTCTCCGAGGCGGTCAGCGGCGAGGCCGAGGACGCGGCGTCCTACGACGATGCGCGCCCGCCCTCCGCCACCGACGCGGACCGCGCGCTGATCGAGCGGGTGCTGGGCGAGCTGCGGGCAGGGCGCTCCGCCGGCGCGCGCGCCATCGTGCGCAACGAAGCGAACGTCTCCGTCCCCGCGCTCAACTGGTGCGCGGCGCTGCTCGGCGTCTACACGGGCGATCTCGAGGTCGCGCTCCAGGCCTGCGACGAGACCATCGCGATCGACGACGGCTTCCTCGAGGCGCGCCTGATGCGCGCGGAGCTGCTGCAGGTGCTGCGCTCCTCCGACGAGGCCGAGACCGAGCTGCGCGAGGCCGCCCGCGACTTCCCGCGGAACGCCGCGCCGCGCCGCGCGCTCGCGGAGCACTACCTGCACCGCGAGCGCTACGCGGACGCGCACCGCGCGATCGTGGAGGGGATCGACGCCGGCATCCCGGCCCGCGCGCTCGCCGCTGCCGACCGCAACCGCCTGCGCGCGCTGTACGGGCCGCGCTTCGCGGAGCCCTACGAGTACGTCTCGAAGCACTACGTGATCGTGTCGGACATGGGCCGCTCGGCGTGTTTCGAGGTCGCCGAGGAGCTCGAGAAGTTCTTCCTGAAGTACAACCGCAACGTCCGACGCCTGCCGTCCGACGACGGCGACCGGCGCTTCCGCGTGTACTTGTTCTCCGGGCTCTCGGGCTACGAGACCTACTGCAAGGACCTGTTCGGCGACGAGCCCGAGAGCGAGCTGGGGCGCTACAGCCTGACGCTGAAGCAGCTCCTGATCTGGAACTCGCCCGACCGGCGCTGGATGATGCGCACGGTCCGGCACGAGGGCTTCCACCAGTACCTCGACCGGCTCTCGGGCGAGGCGCCCGTGTGGCTGCACGAGGGCATGGCGGAGTACTTCGAGCAGTCGAAGATCGTGCGCGGTCGCTGGCAGGACGACCAGGTCGTCGAGCAGCACCTCGCCGTCCTCGAGCGCAGCGCGTGGACGCCGCTCGAGAAGTTCGTCCAGCTCGAGAGCCGCGGCTTCCGCGCGAACACCGCGCTGCACTACGCGCAGGGCTGGGCCTTCGTGCACTTCCTGACGAACAGCTCGCGCCGCGAGGACCGCGCGCGCCTCGACGAGCTCCTGGACGCGCTGGCCGAGGGAGCCCCGCGCTCCGCGGCCCTCGAACGCTCCTTCGCCGACACCGACTGGCCCGACCTCGAGTCGCGCTTCCGCGCGCACGTGGCCGCGCTGCGGTGACTCAGCCGTCGGCCAGCGCGCGCAGCCGGCGCTCGGCCTCGACGTAGTTGTGGCTGCCGACGCGCAGCAGCTCCTCGAGCTGCGCCGCCGCGCGCTCGGGAACGCGGTCGCGCGCGCGGAGCTCGAGGCTGCGCAGGTGCGCGTCGCGCTCGAGGAAGAGGTCGGCGTAGCGCGCGTTGTGGCAGTCGGCGCAGCGCCGCGCGAAGGAGCTCGCTCCCTGGTGCGCCACCGACGTGTCGTGGCACTCCAGACACCCCACGCGCCCCGCGTGCGGGCTCGCGCTCCAGGCGTCGTCCGGAGCCGCGCCGGCGACCTCGCCCGCCACGAAGCCCGCGACGTCCGCGTGGCACGTCGCGCAGGCGGTCGCGAGCGGCGCGAAGACCGTCTCCGACGCGTGGCACGCCGTGCAGGCGAGGTCCGAGTGCGCGGCGTCCAGCGCGAAGCGCCCCATGACCTGGTGGTCGAAGGCCAGCGCGTCGCCGCGCCACCCGGCGGTCGAGTGGCAGCTCGCGCAGTCGGTCGAGGTCGTCGAACCCGCGTGCGGGTCCTCGTGGCACGCCGCGCAGTCGCGCGCCAGGCCGCGGAACGGGGCGGCCGCGAACTCCGCCCCCGGCGCGGGCTCGTGACACGCGGCACACTCCACGTCGCGGTGCAGCCCCGTCAGCGGAAAATCCACGAGGTCGGCGTGCGCGAAGAGCAGCGCCCGCCCGCGGAAGCCCTGCTCGTCGTGGCAGCTCTCGCAGGTGGTCGCCTCGAACTGGCCTTCGTGCGGATCCTCGTGGCAGTCGGCGCACGTACCGTGTGGGAGGTCGAGGTAGCGCATGCGCCGGCCGGCGTCGGGACACTCGGCGGCGACCTCGTGACAGCTCGCGCACTCGACGTCGACGTGCCGGCCCTCGAGCGGGTACAGCGCCTGGGAGTGGTTGAAGGCCGCGCGGTCGAGCTCGACGATCGTGCGGTCGTGGTCGGCGTGGCACGACGCGCACGCGCCGTTCAGCTTCCCGTGGTAGCCGCGCCTGCTCGCGAGGCGCTCCCCCACCGTCTCGTGGCAGCGCAGGCACTTCGAGTCGGGCACGCCCTGCACCCAGGAATGGCATTGCTGGCAGTCGTCGAGCTCCTGCAGGCACGCGTGCGCCGCCATCAGCGCGGCCGGCATGGCCACGGATTGCGGGTGGCGCTCCAGCTCGCGCGCGATGCGCGTGAGCTCGCGCGACGTGCCGCGCGCGGTCGAGACGACGCGGGGATCCGAGAGGACCTCGGGCCAGCCGAGCAGGACCGCACCCAGCAGCGCGGCGATCAACGCGACGACGGCGCTCGTGCGGTTCACTCGAGCTCGTCTCCGCCGACCCCGTACTCGAGCGGGTAGTGCTCACGCGCCCAGCGCGCGTCCACGCGGCCGCTGAAGACGCCGGGGAGGCCCTTGCGCGTCGAGGAGTTGAAGAGCGCCAGGTACAGGTGCCCGAAGATCAGCGGTACGGACAGGGCGAAGGCCCCGATGTGCACGTACCAGGAGAGCAGCGAGCCCCGGGAGAGCCACATGACCGCACCCGTGATCAGGAACGTCGGAATCAGGAAGGCCTGCGCCAGCAGGTTCACCTTCTGGCCCGAGTTGAACTTGCCCGCCGCGGGGACGCGCAGTCCCGGGAACAGGGCGTTCAACGGGTAGAGGAAGAGCCAGCGCAGGTCCTCCAGACCGAAGCGCAGTGCCAGCCCGAGGTTGCGCATCAGCTTGCGCTTGTCCCCGGCCAGGAATGCGAGCAGCATCGCGACCGGCAGCGCCACCCCGGCGATGCGGTGCGCGCGCGACAGCGTGTACGCGGAGATCGCCTCCACGCCGACCAGGCGCTGGGCGAGCAGCAGCCCGCCGGTGGCCATCAGCGCCAGGTACGGCAGTCCCTGAGCCCAGTGGAACCAGCGCTCGGTGGCGGTGAAGCGCACGAGGCGTTCGGATCGTCTCTTCATGGTGTGTCCATCCTCGAAAGCGTCCACTCCTCCGCGTGCAGGCTGCGCGCGTCGCCGTCGCGCTTCGAGCGCGACAGCGACAGATGCAGCGAGTGCGTGGCGACCGGCAGCTCGATCGCGAAGCGCTGCGGCTCGCCCGGCTCCAGCGCCGTTCTCAGTTCCTTGAAGAGCTCCCAGGCCTCCGCGCCCGTCGGCGCGCCGGCTTCGTCGAGCCCGACGAGCTCCAGGCGCACGCGACGGAACCCGAAGTCGCCCGTCGGGACGCGGTGCGGCAGGTGGCTGACGACCTCGACCTCGCAGCGGACCGCCTGGTCGATGCGCTCGGTGCGGACCAGGCGCGCCTCGACGGCGCCCTCCAGGTCCACGACCGCGTCGAGGTGGAAGCTGTGGCGCCGGCCGACGACCTCGTCCTCGAACGCGACCAGCACCTGGCTCATGAAGCCGTCGGCCTGCGTGACCTTGCGCACGACCTCGGGCATGTGGCACTCCTGGCACGAGCGCTCGTCGTCGGCGTCGAGCCACTCGCGGTACGTCCCCTCGTGGCACTTCCCGCACAGCTCCGCCGTCAGGTAGATCGCGCGCTCGGCCGCGACGGGGTGCGGATCGATCAACGCGGTCGACCGCACGGGCCCGGCCAGCACGCCGTGGTCGAGGTGACACGCGACGCAGTTCACGCCCTCGTCGCGGCGCTCCGCGCGCAGCTCCGGCAGGCCGTCCTGGAACACGCTCGCGGGTGCGTGGCAGCCCAGGCAGTCGTCGAACAGGTGGCCCGAGGTCGCCTCGACGAACGCGGGACGCGTCCAGCTCTCGGCGTGAGTCGACGCGCTCCACTCCTCGTAGACCTGCACGTGGCAGTGTCCGCAGTCCGCGGACGAGGCTCCGCGCGCGCCGGTCTCGGTCAGGTACGCGTAGGGCTGGCACGCCGCCGCGCCGAGGAACCCGAGCGCCGCGCCCGCGGCCGTCAGGCTGCGCGCCCTCACGAGGCGGCCCTCCCACCCGCGTGAACGGCACCCAGGTGGCGCACGTCGGCCACGAGCTGGACGAACTCCTCGGGCAGGATCGCCTGCGGTCCGTCGCACAGGGCCTCCCGCGGTCGGTCGTGCACCTCGACGACGATGCCGTCGGCCCCGACGGCCGCCGCGGCGCGCGCCAGCGGCAGCACGTCCGCGCGCAAACCTGCGGCGTGGCTCGGGTCGACGAGCACCGGCAGGTTCGTGCGGTCGCGCAGGCGCAGCACCGCGTGCAGGTCGAGCGTGCTGCGGCTGTGGTCGCAGAACGTGCGGATGCCGCGCTCGCAGAGCAGGACGCGCGGATTGCCCCCCGCGACGACGTACTCGGCCGCCAGCAGCAGCTCGTCCAGCGTCGCCGCGAAGCCCCGCTTGAGCAGCACCGGCTTGCCGCAGCGGCCCGCGCGCTTGAGCAGGCTCGCGTTGTCCATGTTGCGCGAGCCGATCTGCACGACGTCGGCGACCTCGCAGACCGCGTCGAAGCCCGCGACGTCGAGCGCCTCGGTGCAGATCAGGAGCCCGGTCTCGCGCCGCACGCGGTCGAGGATCGCCAGGCCCTCGTCGCCGAGGCCCTGGAAGTCGTAGGGCGAGGTGCGCGGCTTGTGCACTCCCCCGCGGAAGCACGTCGCGCCGGCCGCGGCGACGCTGCGCGCGATGCGCAGGGCCTGGTCCTCGCTCTCGATCGCGCACGGGCCCGCGACGAAGAGCGGGTCCGTCGCGCTGGGCGCGCGACCGCCGATGCGGACGGCGCCGGGCTCGAGGCCTTCGACCAGCAGCGTGCGTCCGCGCGGCTTCACGAGACCCTCCCGGACCGGTCTTCGGGTCGTTCCTCGGGCGGCACCTCGAGGACGCCTCCGAGCGCTTCGCGCGCGAGCTCCCGCTCGACGCCGCGGAAGAAGTGGTCGTCCTCGGGTCGGACGACGACGCGGCTCGCCGGGAAGCGCTCGCGCAGCTCCTCCGCCGGCGGCGGCGGATCGAAGGCGTCGCGACCGGCGAGGACGAGGCTCGTCGCGGCGGGGTAGTCCGCCAGGCCGGCGAAGTCCATCCGGCCGAGCGGCGGCGCGACGAGGACCAGCGGCAAATCCAGGCCCGCGCGCAGCGCGCAGTGCAGCGCGACCCAGGCGCCGAAGCTGTAGCCCACGAGCAGCGCGGGCCGCGCGAGCC
>CAYGPA010000311.1:0-6825 GCA_964351535.1 uncultured Planctomycetaceae bacterium | reverse complement strand
CGTGCGCGGCGTGGTCGCGTCCGTCCTCGTCCTGCACGCGGATCGCGGCGCGCACGAGCTCGCCGTCGTCGCCCTCCAGCGCGATGCGCAGCACCGTTCCGGCCGCGAGCACGAGCTCGACGCGCGTCTCCACGCCGGCCACGACGCGCACGGGCTCCGTGTCGTGGGCCGCGTGCGTGGCCGTGCGCGCGCTGACGGTGACGTCGCCCGTGGAGACGCCTTCGAGCTCGAACTCGCCCGCGCCGTCGGTCCGTCCGGTCGGTCGGTGCATCGATTCGCCGGCGGCGTCGCGCAGGAGGACCACCGCGTTCGTCACGGCCTGCCCGGCCTCGTCGACGACCTTCCCGGACACGGTTCCCGCGTCGCCGAGCACGATCTCGACGTCCTCGGTGGCCGCGTCGTCGAGGACGGTGATCCCGTGCACCGTGCGCGAGCCGCTGGCGGGGGCGGAGGCGCTGATCGAGTACTGTCCCGGATGGAGGTCGGCCAGGACGAAGGATCCGTCCTCCGCCACCTGGACCGAGTTCTGACCCATGAGGCCGCTGAGCTCGGACGTGCCGTCCTCGCGCCGGAACCACACGCGCGCGCCCGTAGGCGTCCCGCCGTCCGGCCCGCGCACCCGACCCGCGATGGAGCCGCTCGGGATCGCGAGGTCCAGGCGGTAGCGGTCCACCTCGGGGATCGTGAACTGGAACTCCACCTCTCCGGAGCCCTGCGAGCGCATGACGACGAACGTGTAGTTGCCGGGCTCGTCGAGCCTCACCTCGTAGTTTCCGCCCTCGTCGGCCGTGTCGCCGCGCATGCGCTCGAGCAGGCCGCCGCCTTCCGCCATCACCATGAGATCGGCGCGCACGGGCTCGCCCGCGCGCGTGACGCGACCGTGCACGACGACGGGCGCGCGCGGCGGCGCGCCGAGGACGACCTCGACGGTCTCGCCTTCGACGACGACGGCCGAGGCCATCTCGATCGAGTTGAAGATCTCGCCCATGTCGGGTTCCCCGCCGGCGGGGTTCAGGAACACGGACGGATCGGGGGTCGCGATCACCTGGTACGTGGCGGGCGTGAGGTGCTCGAGGAGGAAGCGGCCGCCGGCGTCGCTCTGCGCGTTGCCTCCGTTGCCGCCCTGGCCCTGTGCCGTGATCTCCCGGCCGGCCTGCGGCAGGCCCGCGTCGTCGTAGACGATGCCCGCGATGGCCCCGCCCTTCGTGAGGGTCAGCACGACTCCCTCGTGCTGCATTCCCGGGAACAGTCCGATCGGCGTCGTCCCCGTCGGCGCCCAGTCCTCGGAGGTTGCCGAGAGCTCCACGCTGCCGGGGCCGACCGACGCGAGCGTGAAGCGGCCCTCCGCGTCCGTCCGGGCCGTGGCATCCCGTCCGGGGGGGACCTCGTTGTCGAGCGCGCGTCCGTGCACCTCCGCTTCGGCCACGGGGTGTCCGCTCGGGTCGAGCACCACGCCGGAGACCTGCGCGGTACGGGTCAGCACGAACTCCGCGGGCTGAGCGGAGGGCACGGTGAGCTCCGCGGCCCGTGGTGAGACGTGCCCGTCCGCGGAGAGCGTCACCTTCCAGGTGCCGGAGTCGAACCCGGGGAGCTCGAAGCGGCCGGCGGCCTCGGTGAACGAACGCTGGACGGTCGCGGACCCTTCCGCGCCCCAGCCGGGCCAATCCACGCGCTCGGCGCGCACCGCGAAGGCCTCGATCGGCGCGCCGACGTCGTCGCGGACGAGTCCGGCGAGGGCGAGGGGGGCGGTCAGCGTGAGCTCGACGTCGAGCGTGCCGGCCTCGACGGACTCCAGGCGCGCGCTCCACGGAGAAGCTGCATCGTCGGCGCCGCGCGGCTCGAGCTCGGCGTACAGCGCGTGGGCGATCGGCTCGAGCCCCGACACGCGAAACACGCCGTCGGACGAGGTCTCGACCGACTCGGAGTCGAAGAACTCCGACTCGTAGCGGCGGGAGCTCCGCTGCAGCGGCACCACCGTCAATCGCGCACCGACCGCCGGCGCTCCGTCGGGCCAGCGCACCGTTCCGCGCAGCTCCAGACCCGGCTCCAGCGTGAGGCGCAGGCCCTCGACCACCTGGCCCTCGGCGAGTTCCAGGGGATCGGGCCGGTGCGTGAGGTACTCGCGCGCCCGTGCGTGGAGCTGTACTTCGCCGGGCATGAGCCCGCGCAGCTCGAAGCGTCCCTCCGCGTCGGTCTCGCGGGACACGTTGCGGCCCCCTCCGAACGGCAACTGGAAGTTGCCGCTGGCCGTGACCTCGGCCTCCGGGAGGCCCGTGCCGTCCGGGCCGACGACGACTCCGCGCACGGTCGCGCCGGGAGTCAGCTCGAAGTCCACGCGGGCGAGTCGGCCGGCCTCGATGAACGTCCCCTCCATGTTCATGGCGTTCGCGTACAGGTCGACGTCGGCCAGCAGGCGGTACTCGCGCCCGGGCCACAGTGCGCGCAGCTCGAACTCCAGGCTCTCCTCCAGCGCGTCGACGCGCACCGTGTCCGATCCGTCCAGGCTGAGGCTGAAGCCGCTGACCGTCGCCCTCGGCGGAACCTCGTCGTGGCCGCGCGGCAGGCGCAGCGAGCCGCGGATCGCACCGCCGAGCACGGGCTCGAGCGCGACGACCTGGTCGCCCAGCGTCGCGAGGTCCAGGCGGTGGGGCTCCTCCAGGTAGAGGAAGAGCCCGTCGACGTCGAGCAGTGCGACCTCGGTGCTGCCGTCTCCGGCCGAACCGCCCGGGAACGGCACGCGGAAGGTCCCGTCGGCGGCGACGGGAGCGCGTGCGTACACCTCGCGCACGTCCCAGCTGCGGCGGCCCACCCCCGCGTAGAACTCGAGGATCCGCACGCCCTCATCGATGCGCTCGAGGCTCTCGCCGAGCGCGACGACGGTGAGCCCCTCGTCGAGTGGCGCTCCCACCGGCAGCGCGAGCCGACCCTCGACCCAGCGCGCCGTGCCCCGGTCGAACTCGTCCGGCGCGCCGTCCTCGTCGCCGCGGGCGACGCGCGCGGTCGCGGGGGCCGTGTGGAGCTCCGCGCGCGCCGCGGCGATCGCGGCCGGGTCGCCCGGGCCCCGTCCGTCGGCGCGGTCCGACGCGGCGGGGAGCGGCGCGTCCGGCGGCTCGCCCCCGGTCAGCAGCCAGAGCGCGGCGACGCCGACGGCCAGCAGCGCGAGCACGGCGAAGAGCAGCGGGACGAGGCGACGTTGGGCCATGGCAGTCCTTGGACGGCGGGGAGGCGGCGCACCCATCCTACGCACCGCGCCCGCGTGCCGCTTCCCGCGGCCCCGGGTCTCCGGCGAGCCGGCGAAGGACTACTCGTCGAGCGCCTCGAGTTCCTCGCGCGCCTGCTCCATGTCCGGGTCGAGTTCCAGCGCGCGCTCGAAGGCGCGCCGCGCCTCTTCCGTCCGGCCGAGCTGCTCGAGCGCCTGGCCCGCGCGCCAGTGCGCGCCCGCGCGCGGCGGCAGCAGGTCCGCGAGCGGCGCCTCGTCCGCGTAGGTCTCCAGCGCGGCCAGCGCCTCCTCGAGCTCCAGGCCGGCCTCGACGCGCATCTTCGCGAGCTGGTACAGCGCCATGTAGTGGTGCCGCCTGCCCTCGCCCCGGTCGTGCTCGCCCGCGAGCGCCGCCTCGTAGTCGCGCCGCGCCTCGTCGAGGCGCTCCTCGCTCGCGAAGAGCATCGCGCGCGTCGTCAGCAGCTCGGGATCCCCGGGGTAGGCCTCGAGCGCCTTCGATAGCGTCGCCAGCGCCGCGTCGGTCTCCTCCCGCAGGCTCTGCACGAAGCTCGTCATCACGAGGCCGCGGCGCTCGTCGACGGTCTGCAGCTCGCGCGCGAGGCGCAGCGCCTCGTCCTTGTCGCCGCCCGCGAGCCCCGGGACGATCGCGAGGAAGCCGATCCAGTCCGTGCGCGCGTCGACGTTCCCGGGATCCAGCTCGACCGCGCTGCGCAGGGCCTGCTTGAAGGCCGCGAGACTGCCCATGGCCGCCAGCATTCCGCCGCGCATGCGCAGCGTCAGCGCGCGCGCGAGGCCGTGCTGGGCGGCGCTCGAGTCGGGCGCGAGCTCCACGGCGCGCTCGGCCAGCTCGAGGGCGCGGTCCGCGTCGCCCCGGAGGCGCGCGAGCTCGCTCTCGACCAGCGCGAGCTCGAGCTCCGGCGCACCGGCCCCGCGGGCCCGCGCGAGCTCGGCCTCCGCCTGCTCCAGGTCTCCCGCGTAGCCGAGGGCCCGGGCGCGCTCGAGGCCCGCGACCTCCAGGATCGCGACCTGCTGCGGGGTGTCGGCGGGCGGGGGAGGGGGCGGGTCGTCGGTGCAGGCGGCGACGGCGAACGCGATCAGCAGGGCGCAGCGGGGCGTGGACGGCATCGGGGCATTCTCGCGGCCGAGTGCGCGAAGGCGAGCGCCTCGTGACCGCCTCGGAGACCCGACCGGAGGCCGCAGCGCCGCCGATGCAGCGACTCAAGTTCTTTCGCTGTAGATGTTTGTGTCGTTCTGTCAGAAAAAGGGCAGCGCGCCGGCAACGGAGGACTACCGAAGTCGTACTACCGGGGTAGTCGATTGCCCAGGAGCCCCATGAACCCCTCTCACCACCTCGGCGAACTGCAGTACGCGATCATGCGCGTGCTGTGGGAGCGTCGCGAGGCGACCGTCAGCGAGGTGCGCGACGCCCTCTCCGAGGAGCGCGACCGCGCGCCGACGACCATCGCGACGATGCTGAAGAAGATGGAGAAGAAGGGCGTCGTCGCGCACCGCGCGGACGGGCGCCAGTTCGTCTACCGGCCGACCGTCACCGAGGCGCAGGTGCACCGCACGATGGTCGCCGATCTGACGCGCAGGCTCTTCGCCGGCGACGTCGGCGCGCTCGTCAGCCACCTGCTGAGCGAGCAGACGATCGAGGCCGACGAGGTCGAGCGCCTCAAGGCGCTGATCGACGAGCACGCGGAGACGACCGGAGGAGAGGGGGACGCGGATGGCTGAGCTCCTCGCGCGCTTCGATCCGGCGACGCCGCTCGCCTGGCTCTTGACCTACGCGCTGCACGGGACCCTCCTGCTCGCGGCCGCGTGGCTCGCGTCGCGGCTCGCGCCGGGATCGATCCGGCGGCGCGAGCGCCTCTGGAAGGCCGCGCTGCTCGGGAGTCTCCTGACCGCGACGGCGCAGGTGTCGCTCGACGTCCACCCGCTCACGGCCCGCTGGCAGCTCGCGTCCGCCTCGGGGGTCGACGCGGCGCGGCTGCGCGCTCCGATGCGCGAGGGTCCCATCGCCACGACTCCGCACGACCCGGGAGCGATCCTCGCGGGCGACGCCGCGCACGAAGGAGATCGCGGGCAGGCTCCGCGCCCCGCGTTCGCCGGCCTCCCCGCGCGCGTCGGGTCCGCTCCTTCGAGCCGTGCGCCGCTGCTTGCGAGGGCGGGGGACGACGCGCGCGCGTCGCGCATCCCGTGGGCCCTCGGCGCGCTCTGCGTCTGGCTCGCCGGCGTCGCGCTCGCGCTCGTGGCCTACGCCGCGTCCTGGCGACGCCTCGCGCGCGAGCTCGCCGGACGCCATCCGCTGCCCGGAGGCCCGCTGGCGGCGAGCGTCGAGCGCCTGCGCCGCGCCGCCGGGGTTCGCCGATCCGTTCGCCTCTACGTCGCTCCGCGGCTGCGCGTGCCCGTGACGTTCGGCGTGCTGCGACCCGTGATCTGCCTGCCTGCGCGCGCCGTGCGCGAGCTCTCTCCGCGATCCCAGGAGGCCGTCCTGGCGCACGAGATGGCCCACGTGGCGCGCTGCGATCCGGCCTGGCTCCTGCTCTGCGGCTTGATCGAGCGAGTCTTCTTCTTCCAGCCGCTGCTGCGCCTCGCGCGGCGCGAGCTGCAGGAGCTCTCGGAGCTCTCGTGCGACGACTGGGCGCTCGCGGCGACCGGCGCGCGCCTGCCGCTCGCGCGCAGCCTCGCGGACGTCGCGGGCTGGATCGCGGGCCCCGCGCGCGCCCTGCCCGTGCCGAACATGGCGCACTCCGGTGCGCAGCTCTCCGCGCGCGTGAGCCGCATCCTGGACGACGGCCACGTGCCGTCGCGGGACTTCGGCCACCCGCTCTCCGCCGGCGCTGCGGCCGCGATCTCCCTGGCGACGGTCGCGCTGCTGCCGGGCGTCACGCTCGGGGCGGACGGGCCTCCGCGCGAGCCCGCGGCGGTCGAGTCCGCGCCTGCCGTGTCGCCCCTGTCCCCGGGGTCCCCCGGACGCTCCGTGCTCGGTGCGGCCGACGGCGCGACGCGGGCCACGCACTCGATCGAGCGCTCCGCGCTCGCCGAACCGGACGTCGCCGAGTTGCGCGTCGCGGCGGATTCGAGCGCGGATGAGGCGGAGCTCACCGGCCCGCTGCGCGACGAGCTCGCGGCGCTCGACGCGGAGCTCCGCGCCCTGCGCGCGGAGGTCGCGGCCGGGGATCTCGAGACGCGCTACGGCGCCGATCTGGAGGCCCTGGCCCGCCAGCTCGAGGAAATTCAGGCGGGGCGCGCGCGCTTGGAGGCGCTGCTCCGACAACTCGTGGCGTCCGCGGGCGCCGAACCCACGCGCGCCCTGCGGCAGCGCGACACCACGCTTCGAAGGTGAAGACATGAAGACGTTCGGATTCCTGGGCCTCGGCCTGCTCTGCGGTGTTCCCGTCGCCGGCGGCGACCTCTTCTCCGTGGCCGTGCAGGCCCAGGCGGACTCGCCGGCGCACGTCCAGAAGGTCGAGCTGGCCGACGGCACCCAGCAGGTGTGCGAGGTGCGTCCCGGCGAAGTACGCGTGACCTGGAGCTCGGGGTCGAGCGAGCCGTGCAGCCCCGGACCCGCCAAGGCGGAGATCGCGGCGCTGTCGACGACC